>CADBTO010000145.1 GCA_902797565.1 uncultured Lachnospiraceae bacterium | reverse complement strand
GTGAGCAGCGCATAGAAATTGTACGGGATCGCACGGATGAACAGCGCCAGCCCGTTGGCATCATCCACGAACCCCGTGACCGCCGCCGCCCAGGATGAGATCGGTGCAATAATACAGACAGGCGCTGCAGTCGCATCAATCAGATATGCAAGTTTTTCCCGCGAAACCTTGTACTTGTCCGTCACAGGCCGCATGACCGAACCAACCGTCAGGCAGTTGAAATAATCGTCAATGAAAATCAGTACGCCCAGCGCAATCGTTGCAAGCTGCGAACCCGTCTGCGACTTCACGTGCGCAGATGCCCAGCGTCCGAACGCCGCAGAGCCTCCGGCGCGGTTCATCAGCATTACGATCGTTCCCAGAATGACCAGAAAGATCAGGATTCCGACGTTCCATGCGTCAGACAGCTGCGCGATCATGCCATCCACAAAAATATGCTTCATCGCCCCGACCGGCGCGAAGTTCGCGTATAAAAGGCCACCTGTCACAATTCCGATGAACAGCGACGAATACACCTCTTTCGTGAGAAGTGCCAGCACGATGGCGATCACGGGCGGCAGAAGCGCCCAGATTGAATTGGTAAACATAACATCCTCCTCGTATCATGATAATCTCCGTGCCCTGCGCCAGCCGGAAGCCAGCCGGTCACAATTCTACATATTATAATGCGATTTTATGGAAATGTCAAATCTGCTTTCCCCCGGTTTTCATGGCACACCCCGGCGCGCAAAGAAGGCCCGGCAAACGCCGGACCCTTTCTGTTTCTTCAACTTAACGACTATGTCCAAACCCACTGCCTTCGCCGTAGATCAGTCCATCCATCTTGATTTCTGTCTTTGTATCTCCCGCTGCAAGTGTATAGCTTTGCCCGTCTTTAATCGCATTCGTGGTAACGATAACAGAGTTATACTGCTTTGCAGGAGTGTACGAACACAGTACGTTTCCATCCGAATCCAGCAACTGGACCTTTCCGGAAGCACTGCTTTGCAGGTTTACAAGGATCGACCCCTGTGTGGAATCGCTGCCGAAGTTCTCCGCCATGCCTGCCGCACCCACAGCAATCAGCGTGCCGCCATTCACTGCCGCGCTCGTGCCATAGTCCAGTGCACCGTTCCCATCGTTGGTCGGGCCGGAGACATAGACTTCGCCGCCATTCACTGTAATTGATCCATTGGAATCCAGTCCGTCACCGCCCGCGTTCACATCGGTCGTTCCACCATTGATCGTCAGAGAACAGCTATCATCTGCGCCGAATCCGCCAAATCCCATTCCACCGCCTCTTCCGCCAAAATCTCCCTTTCCAGCGTCCTGCATGCGGCTTCCTCTGCCGCTGTTATCTGCCCGCGAACGACTCTCCGTTCCACTGTTCCTGCTGCCTGACTCCGCCTGGTTGTCCATCCTGCTGCTGCTGCGTTCTGAGCCCGTCTGGTTATCCGCCTTGCTGCTGCTGCGTTCTGAACTCGTCTGGTTTTCCGCTTCGCTGCCGGCAGAAGCATCCTGTCTGCCTCGTCCGAATCTGTGTCCGTCGCTGTGCATCCTGCCGCCACGCGTTCCGCTTGCCGAGCCATCTGTGTCTCCAGTTGACGCATCATCCGACGTTGCATCCCCATCCATTCCAGGCGGCATCCGCCTGCCATCACCGGAGACATCCGTGCCGTCCTGGTTCCCGCGGCCCATCCTGCCTCCTCCGGTGCCAGAGCCGCCGGACGTTGCGTTGATTCCGTCATCAGAAGACGTAATATTGTTCGTCCCGCCGTTTATAATGATCGTCTGTCCTTCCAGCCCCTCGCTGCTCTTCTCTACCGTCAGGTTCCCATCATCAATCTGCAGTACTGTTTCCGCATGGATGCCATCACTTTCCGCACTGATCGAAATATCCCCGCCTGCAAGATAGACATAGCCCTTGTCTGCGTCTTCGTCGTTGCCGCTGTGGATGCCGTCTTTCCCAGCCGTGATCTCATAACTTCCCGCCGAAACCCGCACAGAATCCTTCCCAGACAATCCATGCTTTTCTGCCGAAATTTTCCACGTCCCGCCGCAGGCTTTGAGGTCATCTTTCGATACAACGCCACTGCCGTACTTTGCGTTGACCGTTGTTTCACCCTTTCCATTCAATACCAGATCTGTTTTGGAATAGATTGCGGCATTTACCTTATTATCGTCTGTATTTGCATATTCACCGCTTACCGTGAGGGCATTTTTTGATCCGTCTGCCGTGGTCACGAATACCTTGTCCGCCTTCTTCGCATAAATACAGGCAGAATCCTTGTTCGTAATCTGCACGCCGTCCAGCACAATCTGCACCTTGTCCTTCTCGTCTGCGTCCACTACGATCTGACCGTCAGAAAGCGTCCCGGAAAGCACATACACACCCTCTGCCTTTATCGTAACCGTGTCTCCGTCAATCTCCACATTCTTTGAAGCGGATTTGGACGCACCATCCTTCAGCTGGATCGTTTCTGCCGCAGAAGCGTCATATGTATTTTGCTGATCCCGCTCCGTAAACATTTCTGAGGTATCCAGTGTCTTGATCTTCTCCGTCGTTTTTGTTGACTTATCATTCACCGTTTTGCCATCTGTCCCCTGGTTCCCGCTTTTCTCCGAATTTCCGGCATTATTTTCCCCCTCTTTCTGCGCACTCTCCTGGCTATTTTTATCTGTATTGCTGGATTGCCGGACAATCCCGACATGTTCTGTAATATCACTTGCGCTGCACCCTGTAAGTACGCTCGTACCTGCTAAAACGATGATGCTGAGCATCGCTATAATCTTTTTATAAGCCATTGTTTTCCGCCTCCATTCTTGCAATTGAAATTTCCAGATTCCCGTTCTTGACACGAAGCGCATCAAGAAAATCTTTCTCCTGTGCCTGATTCTTCTCAACGATCCGATAAGACAGCATGAACAAACTACCCATATTCGTCGTCTTGACGCCCAGCAACTCGTAGAAACTCGTATAAACTCCCAATTCTTCTTCAAAAACGTCTGTGTAATTCAGCCCTTCCGGGATTGTAATGGAAAGAATCCGCTCGTTCTCTCCACCGCCGCCCACGCCTGTGAGCGTAAACGCCAGCCAGCAGGCTCCCAGCACAACAGAGAAAAGTGCCGCATAGCCAATATATCCCATCCCGCAGACCAGCCCGACACCCATCGTCAGGAATACTGCCGCGATTTCCTTTGCCGAACCCGGCACGGAACGAAAACGCACCAGCGAAAAGGTACCTGCCACCGCAACGCCAGCCCCGACGTTGCCATTGACCATCATAATCACCACGCAGACAATTGCGGGCAAAAGGAACATGGTCAGCACGAAGCTTTTCGTATGCCTGCTCCGGAAGCTGTATACCACCGCCAGGAATGCTCCCAGCACCAGTGCCGCTGCCAGGCAAGTCAAAAACTGTGAAACTGCGATCGTACTCGCTGCGGAATCACCCGCCACAAAAACACTTCCAAATAAATCATTCATTTCTATGTCCTCCTTTTTCCCTTTCCTTTGATGAATCTGAGTATAGAGGCCAATACTTAGAAAAAACTTAAATATAAAAATTTGCAGAAAAAAAAGAACAGCCGAAGCTGTCCTCTTTTCTTATCCTCTTCTCTTTCTGGATTTCCCCATAAACCGTGCCTTTGCACTTTTCGTCGATTTTTCGTATGGATTTTCCACTTTCGGTTTCCTGCCAGCGGCTTCCTGTTGGCCTGCAGATGCTGCTGCGCCTTTTCCGGTGAATGCCGCCTTCAGATTATTGCTTAACTCTCTGGCACACGAGGCGCAGCGCCTCCCGTACTTGATTTCTTTCCCGCATCCTTCGCATCTTAGGATATCTGATTCAAAATCCGGATATTCCACGCGTCCATTCTTTAGAAGAAGCTGTACGTTTGCCTTCCCTACACCTGTTGCGGCAGCTACTTCCTGAATTGACATACCCTGGTTTTTCAAATCTTCCAGAAATAGCTTGACCTTTCCGAAATCATCGAACATGCGATGCCCGCATTTCTGGCAGCGGTAACGTCCAAGCTCCTCTATTTCCATCATTCCATCGCAATACTCGCATCTCCATGGCCGGTTAAGCGGGTTCTGCAGCGCGTCAAAATCATTTTTTCTGGGCATATTTTCCTCTCCTCCATATCTCTATCCAATCTTGCAAGATGAAAGGGCTCTGGAACTGGAAATTCAGAACGACAATGCTGAAAAAAGAGGGGGCATCGCCCCTCTCGTCTTTATCATATCAGCCCCAGATACGCCAGCCCCTTCTCAATCCCGTCGTCCTCCATATCTGCCGTGACGTAATCCGCTGCCGCCTTCGCGCGGTGGTCGCCATTGCCCATGGCGATCGCAACGTTTGCCGCTTCAAACATATCCAGATCATTGACCGAATCCCCGAAGCAGACTGTATTTTCAACCGGGATCCCCAGCGCATCGCATACGGCGCGGATTCCGGTGCCCTTGGAAAAGCCCTTGGGCACAATCTCGATCACCTCAGTAGAGTGGACAATGAAATTGTAATACTTCTCTAATTCTGTATAACACTCTTCCACACGGCCCTGCGCCGCGCAGGAGAGCTTCGAGATTTCCCACTTTCCCCAGTTCTCCTGGATGGGGAGAAGGTCTTCGCCCATATCAGCCTTGACCTTCTCACCATACATGTCCCCGGCAAAATCCGGTTCATCGAAGTACAGGTGGTAACGTCCTTCGAGGATCGGCCGGAAATCAAACGTCCGGACGGTATTCACCGTCCATTCCACCAGGTCATTATTGATCCGATGGTAGAGCAGGGTTTCATCCCCCATCTCCACCAGCGTCCCGCAGCCGGAAATGATTCCGTCAAAGCCGATCCCCAGCAGATCTTCGTGCCGGATGAAACTGCGTGACCGTCCGGAATTGATGAATGCCAGATGCCCCTGCTCCTGCAGCCGGTGGATTCCGCGAATCGTAGATTCCGGGATCTCGTTCTTGTAATTCCAGATTGTCTGGTCGATATCAAAAAAGACGATTTTCCTCTCCTGTGCCTTCATATCTATCTGTTCCCTCAGTTTCCTTCCCGCTGCGCCAGATCCTGGGCATAATCCGCCAGCCATTTCCGCGCATTGCGTCCTTTCTCCGTCCAAGGCCACTTCTGTACCACCTTCTCATAGCACTCCTTCGCCTTTTCCTTGTTCCCATAACCCACATAGGCCTCAGCCAGATGATACAGCGCCATGCCGTCTTCATAGTTCTCATCCAGCTTCACGACCTCCGTAAACGCATCGATCGCACCCTGGTATGCCCGGCCGCTCAGGTTCCGCTCACCCTCTGCATAGCTGTCTTCCATCCGTTTCTGCTCGACCGCCTTGCCAATCTTCTTGTACAGGCTCTTCCCGTTCTTTTCCAGAAGATCCGTATTGATCCCTTTCAGCTTCCCGGCCGCCCCATCCAGGTCTTCCGCCGCGTAAAGGTCTGCAGCAGCAGCCAGCATCTCATAGGATTGCTTGATATCCGCCTTCCCCTCATAATTGGAAAGCCGTTTCTTTAATTTTTTCACGGTCGCCTTGAGCGAAGCCACATCGGACTCGGAAGACGCCGCCTTGTTGTTCGCGTTCACCAGCGCCTGCGCCGCATCCCCATTCGCCGTCTGACGAACCTGAGGCACAACGAGGAACATGCAAATCAAAACGCCCAGTGCCGCTCCAAGCAGAATGTTCAAAATCCCGCTCTTGGAGTTGTCCAAAGCCTCAATAAAGGTCTGGCGCGGCATACGGACAGTGTCATGGCCATCTGTAAAGTCCATCACCAACGGTTCCCTTTTACGGATCTTACGCTTCTTCTCTCCTTTCTGCCCGTCCAGCTGCTGCCGTACTTCCGCAAGATATGCCGCAGTCTGGGAATTATAGATATCCACCCGCGCCGCTGCATGGAGTTCTTTCCTCGCTTCCAGGTACTTGCCATCATGAATATAAATCAAAGCAAGCAGCTGGTGTGCCCGCACCATCTTCGGCGCTGTCTGGATCAGCCGCTTGAGCTGGATCCGTGCCAAATCCAGATTCCCCTGCTTCGAATAGTCCAGTGCCGCGTTGAATTTCCTGGTATCCAGATCCATCCGTTCCAGCAGCCGGCTGTCATTCTGGATCTGCGCCAGATATCCCTGAGCCAAGTTGTCCGGCGTGTCATCAAAATTCTTGCTGATGACCCACTCGCGGAGCGCGAGGACCGTCTCCCCGATTTCCATATACACCAGACCCAGCAGGTTCCGCGCCTTGGTATTGCGTTTATTGAACCGGAGCGCCTTGAACAGATCCGCAATCGCGCCGGAAAGATCCCGGCACTTCGCTTTCGCCAGACCGGCATTATATGCCCGGTCCGAAGCATCCAGGATCATGCGGTAGGTATCCAAATTTGCCCCGCAGTACCGGCACAGGGTATCACTGTGATCTGCAGGCGTCCCGCACATAAAACATTCAAGCATGGCTAATGTATTCTCCTCTGCTGGTCTGCCGTCATCTGTTTCAAAATATCAATGAAATCCGTCAGATCCTTGCTCTGGATCGCGTCCTCCGCTTCTTTCACCTCGATGCTGGGTGAAAATTTCTTCAGTTCTTCTTCAAAATCAAGCATGGTCGTACATCTCCACGATATCCGCAATTTTGATTAAAAGATCCGGGTACAAGGTCCCGATCCCCTCATCAAAACGTTTCACGGAATAATCCTTGTTCTCATAATCATAGATCGTCACCATACGGCTCCTTGGGTCAACGATCCAGTACAGCCTCACGCCGCATTCCTGATAAGCAGACTCCTTGTAGGCATAATCATAAAATGCGTTACTCGGCGATACGATCTCGATAACCCAGTCCGGCGCACCATGGCAGCCATCACCCTGAATCTTTTCCGGGTCACAAACCACCAGAAGATCCGGCTCCAGATAATGCTTGTCATCCTCCTTGATGAACACCCCGAACGGAGCCGCATAGACCCTGCATTTTCCTTTTCCTGCCAAAATATAGTTGAGTATCCGCCCACTCAGCCCCATCGCTATCCGCTGATGCAATTCTGTCGGCGGAGCCATCATATAGATATGCCCGTTCAACAGCTCCGCCCGCTCGCCATCCGGCAATGCCATAATGTCCGCCACGGTATACTTTCCCGGATAGTCCTTCCAGGAAACAATTTTTTTCTTTTCCGCTTCCGCCTGCTAGTTTTCATCTTTCCAAAGATTCACTTGTGCATCCATACGCGTCTACCCCATCGCTTCCAGCC
>CADBTO010000144.1 GCA_902797565.1 uncultured Lachnospiraceae bacterium | reverse complement strand
GGTAGTGCGTTACAAAGGGGCCAATGTGACTCAGGGTACGCCGGTTGCCGTAACGAAGACGACAGCCGTATCCTCTGTAACGGAAACGGTGGACGGGAAAACAGAGACGAGAAAGACGAATTTTGCGTTCACAGAGGAGCTGCCTTCCGGGAATTATACGGCGGTTCTGACAGATACCCGCACGGATATTCCGGAAAAAGAGAAGTTCGTGGATACCTATGCTTCTGTGGTACTGACACCGGGCACTGTGGCACTTTCGCTGCAAATGTCCCAGGATGTGGGCGAACTGATGTTCAAGCTTGCATGGGATCGCAGGGCGGCGGATCATTCCGTATCCAGCGATCTGGATTCGCATTTGTTCGGCTATGACGCACAGGGGAATCTGGTGTTCCATACATGGTATAGAAATAAGGCGTATCCGGATGATGCACAGACATCTGACAAGGATTCCAGTACGGTAAAAGGGAAAGAACATGCAGGAGATGAATCCAGGGCTGCCAGTGACCGGGATTACGGGAATCGGGATGAGTATGATGAAGGGGACGAAGATATGTCCTATCCGGTGGCAGAGACGATCGCGCTGCTGGATCGCGATGATGTCAATTTTGTTGGCCCGGAACATACGACCGTATACAAGACCAATACGGATGTTGTGGAATACAAATTCGTGGTGCATGATTATGATAATGACAGCAGTCCGATCATTTCGACATCCGGTGCAACGGTAACCGTGGTCCGGGACGGGAAGACACTGCAGACGAACAAGGGTGCTTCCGCATACAAACTGGAGCCGGGACGCAGCGGCGCGTACTGGGCGGTATGCAGCTATGATATCCGGACCAATACGCTGACGGATCTGGATGTTGTGTATGATGGCGATATCGAGGATGTCGGCGATCTGCGCGCTCCGGTTCGTCGGAAGATACGGGAGACCGCATCGAATCTGGAAAGGCTTTTCGGGGACAAGGAACCGGATCAGACGACAAAGTCGCTCCTTGCGCAGGCGGAGGCAGTGACGGACAGCACGGAGATGGATACGCTGCAAAGCCTGTCTCAGAAGCTGGATGCGCGTTACGAGGAACTTTCGGGCAAGCTTGAGGTCAAGTCTGTGACGGGGACGGGGGTTGTGGGCTGCCGGATTTATGACGGCAGTATTGATGTGATCCTGTCTGGCAGCGCGAAGCGGGCAGTTCCTGCGGATCTTTCGGTGACCTTTGCTGTTCCATCCCAGTCTGTCACATCGTCTTTGGAAGACGAGTATGGTGACACGGAAAAGACGCTTGTCGTTTCGGATTCTGCCACGGGTATTTCGAGAACCTATTTTGTCTATACGTCTTCGTATCGGCCGTGGGCGAATTTCACGGATGAACCGTGGTTTGAAAACGGGACTTCGGTGGCAGAAATCCTTGAATATTATTCGGGGGATGCGAGGATCCAGGATGTCAATGGAAATACCATCGAGGATGAGGACGGGGATACGATTTATTTCCCGGTTTCCCTGACTGTGGATCCCGGCTATGATCCAACATCGAAGGAACGCCAGACGGTGAAGGTGACGGGTGTCATAACAGACACAAAGGGAGTTGCCCTGACGGACGAGCAGAAGACGCAGGTGTTCACCGTGACGGTGTACGAAGCGGATGATGAGGATGATGACTGAGCGCAGGGGCTGAAAGGGGCAGGAAAAAGCTTGCAAAAAAGATTGCAGCAGAAGATTGAGGCAGAAGATGGCGATACAGCAGGCGGCTTTGCGGGAGGCAGAGCCGCCTTTTCGATGGTGATGGGGCGAAGCTTTGGCCGCCGTGCTTGATTTTTGGAATCTTGCATCTATAATAGGGTATTAGGAGATGTATTCGGTTCGGAGGTGAATATGAAAAATAAAAAAATTGGAGCTCTCGTAGGAGCGGCTGCGGTTGCGGCGCTGCTCGCAGGGTGCGGCATGGCGGAAGAAGAGCCGGTGTGCCTGTATGGGCCGGAGCCGGATCCGGGAAGTGAAATCACAAACGGATCGGATATCGAAGAGGTGCCGGACGGGGAATATGATCCCTCTGAAGATACACCGGACCTGTACGGGCCAATGCCGGAGGAAGAGGAAGATACGGCAACAGGGGAAGAGGACGGGGACAGCCTTGAATAGAAGGACAAAGATTGCATATATGCGGGAGCAGGCAGAATACCGGGATGCGCTGTATGAAAAACCGTCTTTGCGGCAGCTGGCGATTGAATTGACGCTGGCGTGCAACTGCAAATGCAGGCACTGCGGGTCGAATTGCGGCAGTGAGGAGGCGTCTGGCGGCATGCAGATCGCTGCGGGTGCTTCGGGCAAGCAGACGGGCGGGGCCGCATCAGGCATGCAGATGCCAGCGGGCGTTTCGGGCAGCCTGCTCACGGATCACGAAATATTGGAAAGCCTTGCCAGGCTGAAAGAAGATATGGCGGCCGCAGGAGAAAAGCTTCCGTTTGTCTTTGCAACGGGCGGGGAGCCATTGCTGCGGAAGAATGCGGCAGAACTGATGGGCAGCATTAAGGCACTGGGGTACAGTTGGGGGATGACAACCAATGGCATGTTCCTGGACGAGGGAATGGCAAAAAGCTTGAAAGATGCCGGGATCTATTCGGCCAGCATCAGCCTGGATGGCCTGGAAGAAACGCACGACTGGTTTCGGCGGACACAGCATGGTTTCCAAAAAGCACTGGAAGGCGTGCGGCATATGGTCTGTCAGGGGATCGGGAATGTCATGGTCACGACGGTGGTCCACAAAAAGAATATCGGGGAACTGGAACAGCTGTATGAAGTTGTGCGGGAAACTGGCTGCGATACCTGGCGTGTTGTCAATCTGGAACCGATCGGGCGGGCGCTGGAGTACCCGGAGCTGATGCTGGAACCTGCGGATTACCGGCGTATGCTGGAGTTTATTAAAGCAAAGAACGGGCAAGGGCTCAAGGTGGAATTTGGCTGCAACCATTTCACCGGCTATGAAAACGAATTTGAGGTCCGGCCGTGGTTTTTTATGTGCCAAAGCGGAATCCGTGTCATGAGCATCCAGTCGAACGGGGATATCACGGGCTGCCTGGATATCAAGCGCGGCGACGAGGCTGCCGGAAAGAAGATCATCCAGGGGAATATCAAAACGGATCGGCTGTATGAGGTGTGGAAGAACCGGTTTGCGTTTTTCCGTCAGCGGAAAGCGATCGACAGCCAAACATGCAGGGGCTGTAAATACCTTTATGAATGTGACGGCGGCGGATTCCATACCTGGGACATCACGCAGGGCGAGCCGATGCTGTGTATGGTGGAGATGCTGCAGCAGGCGGCAGGAGAATAACGAAACAGAGGATTATCCGGGAAATCGGATAGTCCTTTTTTTATGCGACGGGGTGTGCAGAGAAATTTCGCACGGGCTGCTCCCAACTCTTTTTTTCCTTTAAGTTTTTTCTAAGGCTGGGTTTTTATCATATCATCATCGACAGGGAGCCGATCAGGAATGAATGGGAAAGGATGATGGTTATGGCACAGAGTATTTTCCAGAGGATAGAAAAAAAGTTTTTGCTGGATGAGGCGCAGTATCAGGCGTTCCGGGAGGAGATTTCCGGATTTACGAAGCCCGATGCGTTCCCGACCTGCAATATCTATAATCTGTATTTTGATACACCGGATTTTCGGATTATCCGGAAATCTTTGGAGAAACCGGCATACAAGGAGAAGCTCCGGTTGCGTACCTATGGCGTGGCAACGGCGGAGACGCCGTCCTTTATCGAGTTGAAGAAGAAGTATCGGGGCGTGGTATACAAGCGCAGGATGGAACTGCCCTACGGGGCATCCATGAGCTATCTGTCTGGCGAGGAGCCCCCGCAGCCAACGCAGATTTCGAGAGAGGTGGATTATTTTCTGGCGATGTATCCCCGCCTGGCACCGGCAATGATGATTGCTTATGACCGGATCGCACTCTGCGGGACAGAGGACAGCGGCCTTCGGATCACCTTCGATACGAATATTCGTTATCGCCGGAATCGGCTGGACTTGGCACTGGACGGGGACGACCGTCAGATCATCCAGCCGGATCAGCATCTGATGGAAATCAAGGTGGCAGGCGCGTATGACCTGCGCCTGGCACATATCCTGGACAAGCTGGAAATCCGCCAGACCTCTTTTTCGAAGTACGGCAGAGGATATCAGATGGAGTTGGAAGAGGGGCTGGTGGGAAGCTTTACGCAGGAGATGGAAAGGGGGAGGCAGAACTATGGGTCAAATCGTGTTTTTACTTATCGTCCTCGTGCCGCTTTTTATGCTATCGCATGAATCGCCGTTTCGCAAATGATAAGCACACAAAGGAGTTCTACCATGAGAAGTGAGATAGGCATCATTATTCCGGCGCTTGAACCGGAATACCGCCTGCTCGATTTCGTGATCGACCTGCAGGCAGAGCAGTTTTCACGAATTGTCATTGTGGATGATGGCAGTGGGATACAGTACCAGAATATTTTTGAGCAGGCAGAAGTTTTGGGCTGCAAGGTGGTGCACCACCCGAAGAATCTGGGAAAAGGTGCAGCCCTTCGGACGGGAATCCGGACGGTGGAAGCAGAATTTGGGATCGGCACAGGCATCATCACGGCGGATGCAGATGGGCAGCATAGCCCGGAGGATATCGCACGGATGGCGATCGAGATGGAGCATCACCCGGATGCGCTGATTCTGGGGAGCAGAAATTTTGATGGAGAAGATGTTCCTGCAAGGTCAAAGATTGGAAATAAAATCACATCAAAATTTTTTGGATTGATTACCGGGAAACCCTGTACGGACACCCAGACAGGGCTTCGCGGGATTCCGGCGAACCTGGTGGATCTGGCACTGTCCGAGGATGGAGACCGCTATGAGTATGAAATGAATTTTCTGATGGATGCGGCAGACCGGGTGGAGCTGGTTGAACTGCCGATCCGGACCATTTATGAGGATGGAAATGCCGTATCGCATTTCCGGCCGGTGCGGGATTCTGTTCGGATTTATGCGCGGGTGCTGCGATTCCTTGCATCTTCGCTGGCGGGATTTGCCGTGGACTATAGTTTGTTCGCGCTGCTTCTGGTGGTACTTCCGTGGCTGGGCATGCAGCTGGGGCTGGGGCAAGCCGCAGCCGGAATCGTTGCGGGACTTGAGTTGAAAATTTTGCTTGCAACGGCGATTGCAAGAACTGTTTCTGGAATAGTGAACTTTACATTGAATAAAAAATTCGCATTTAAGAGTAAAGGCGATACGGCGAAGGAGTTCTTCCGGTACGGGATCCTGTTTGTGTTTCAGATGGCTGCCAGTGCATGTTTTACCAGTGTCATTGCGATGGTACTGCCTGCAATGATGGCAAAGATTCTGGTGGATCTGGCGCTTTTCTTTGCAAACTTCGTGGTCCAGAGGCGCTGGGTTTTTGCGCCGGGAGCAGCAGCTGAAACAAAGGACGCGGGATATATGCAGGGCGTGGCAGGAAAGGGCAGCAGTAGTTATACACCCGGAATGTCCCTGTCACAGGATACCGCGCTCTATAACCAGATAGTGGATAGAGGTAGAAGAGGGTGAAAGAGAGATGAAAATGGGACGTTTATTTAGAAAACCTTCGATCTGGGGGATTGTGTTTAGTATTGCATTAACGGGTTTTTCTGCGTATACGGTTCTGGAGGCGTTTGTCCTGCCGAGCGATGTGGTGAAAGTCTCAGAGGTTTCCGCCAGCGCCGGGGTTACGAAAGTGGGCAGCATCGAGTCGGAAGAGGCCGGGGGCCAGGCAGAAGAAGGAACCGGGAAAGAGGCCGGGAGCCAGGCAGAAGAAGGAACCGGGGAAGAGGTCGGGAGTCAGGCTGAAACAGGAACCGGGGAAGAGGCTGGGAATCAGGCTGAAACAGAGGCCGGGAGCCAGGCTGAAACAGAGGCCGGGAGCCAGGCTGGAGCATCCGGGGAGCAAGCCGGGACAGCGGCGGATGAAAATACATACATCGGAGATGGGGTGCGGATCACGCTGGAAGAAAAGACGGTGGATGGCACGCAGGTCTATATTGCGGACATCCAGCTGGATGATCCCGGCAAGCTGCTGACAGGGCTGGCGGATGGAAGTTTCGGGCGCAATGTTTCGGATACTACGTCAAACATTGCCAGCGAGGTGGGCGCGGTTCTGGCGATCAACGGGGATTATTACGGATTCCGGGACAGCGGTTATGTGATGCGCAATGGATATCTGTATCGGACCAACGCGAGCGGCGCGGATGAGGATCTGGTCATCTATGGGGATGGGCGGTTCGAGATCATCAACGAGGCGGATGTGACGGCAGAGGAGCTGGAAGCGAATGGTGCGGTGCAGATCTTTAGTTTCGGTCCGGCACTGGTCAATGATGGCGCGGTTTCCGTCAGTGAGGGGGATGAAGTGGGCCAGGCAATGCGTTCCAATCCCAGGACGGCGATCGGGCAGATTGGGGAAGGGCATTATGTGTTCGTGGTTTCGGATGGACGTACTGAAGAGAGTGAGGGCCTGACGCTGAAGCAGCTGGCGGATGTCTGTGCCGACTTGGGCTGCACGGTGGCATACAACCTGGATGGCGGCGGCTCCACGGCAATGGTCTTTCAGGGCAAGGTGGTGAACAAGCCTACGACCAACGGGCATACAATCAGGGAAAGGAGTGTGAGCGACATTGTATACATCGGAGAATAACCGGGAGCCGCTGCGCCGGGCGTTTTGGTACACTGTGGCGGCAGTATTCCTGGTGGTATTTACCGCGATCTATTACCAGTTTTCACATGGCGTGTATTCGCCGTTTATGACGTTTTCCTGTTTGCTCCCGCTGGTGCTTGGGGCCGGTGTGAACCTTTTGATCAGCAGGTTTGGGATGAAAGAGCCTGGCGTGGTTTCACGGAACCTCTATCCGTCCGGAATCGCGGCACTTACAGTCAGTTTCCTGCTGAAGGCAGTTTTCGATATTGCGGGCAATACATCACCCCATACGATACAGCTGTTTTGCGCCGGGCTGCTGCTGCTGGCGGTGGGCAGTGCGGCATATCTGGTTCAGAAAGCGTGAGCCGTCAGGATAATGCCGCAATATACGGCTCCAGACGTTCGGCATTCAGTTTCCTTCCTTTGGAGGCGAGGAAATTCAGATAGTCGAATAATGCCATATCCAGATTCTGCTCTTCAACACGGATCACGGCATCGCGTGCTCCATAGAGCTGGAGGAGACTGCCGCCGCAGTCTGAAGAGAAGATGGATACTCCTTTGGGAATTTCGTCCACGACATAGAACCTGCTGCCGGGAGTCTTTTTCTCCAGTATATGGGAGATGGCACGCAAATGTCCGGCATATTGTGCCTTAGTGTACTGCAGATCCGGGTTCCCGCTACAGAAGGGCATATCCTCGCCCGCGCCGGGCAGTGTGATGATCTCCGTTACGGAAATTCCGGCGTCAAGAGCCGCTCTGCGTCTTGCCTTTGCAGCGCGGATCTGGCTGCGGAGCCGCTCCGGGTTCTTTGCCTTCTGGCACAGCTCCTCTGCGATATTCTGCGGCAGGGAGGAAAGCGCAGGGCTGGCGGAAGCGAGGAAAATGCGCTTGCAGGAAGCGGAGAGTTCGTATTTATTTAACTCTGAAATAAATATTTCATGAGAACTGTGCTCTGGGCTTGCTTTGAAGATCTGCATGAGCGGCTTGCAGTAGCGCAGATACTCATGGTATTCCTGCTCCATGGCGGCAAGCGCTGCCTTGTCCGTGGTCAGGATATTGAGCGTGCCGTCCAGGTATTCCCCGATTGAGCTGGCGCAAAGCGCAATTTCACCTTCAGCCAGGAACAGGGTGCGGCGGTAGATGCCGTCCCGCAGCCGCGGACAGTAATAGGCTTCGATCGGGCCGGATAAATAGAGGGGCAGCCATTTTTGGATGGAACGCAGCATTTCCTCGCAGCCGCGCTTGACATTGTGGATGATCTTGATGGTGCCGCCATTTTGCAGGATACGCAGAAGCAGCAGGCTCCATTTCTGGGAGAAGGCATCATCCCGTGTGAGCCAGTCCAGGTTTTCATCTGAGAAAAGCAGCAGGTTTTGCTTTTTTTCGCTGGCGGCGGCATGCTCCAGGAAGTGGATGACGCCTGCGCGTTTGCCATCGATCCCATAAAAAAAGTGTGCCTGCCCCTGGCTGGAATCGGGAAGGGGACTTACTGTAATAGGTGCATGAGTAAGCTCCTGTGCTAGTGTATGAAGGTTGATGGAACTTGGGGTATTCAGATGGGACAGTTCGTTCAGGAATTTGCTGACTTCCCGGTGATGTCCGGTTTCTTCATTGAACAGCCACTTCAGGATCAGCGCGGCGCTTTCCTCAGTGGTGCGTCCCCATGAGCCTTTTCCGGCAATTTCTTTTGCAGCAATTTCCTCCTGATAGGCTTCTGTGATCCTCTCAGCGAAAAATTTGACGAGAGGCTGGGCAAAGGCACTTTTGCGCGGAAGCCCGCGTTTTCCGGAGCGGAGCCGGCTGATATAGGACGGGTCGAATCCCAGCGCTGTGCTCAGCTGTCCGTTTGTTGTGTTGGTCAGGTTCATAAGGAAATTTAATTTTTCAGTAACAATGCCAGATTGTGCCATGTATTTGTCCTCCTTTGTTTGATAAAGCCATTATAAGACACATTTATGGAAAAAACAAGAAAGGTTGGACAGAAAAGATAGAAAAAGAAAGAAAAAGATAGAAAAAAACAAAAAATTTTTTTGCATTCATTACAAAAATCAGTTGTGTTCTGAGAAAAAATTTGTTAGAATAGCGTCTAGTGAAAAAATTGGAACGGACGATACGGGGGGACCGTGCGCCATTCCGATGACGGCCAGGCAGGATTTCCTGTTTGTCCGGTGAAAACGATTTATGCTTCAAGGAGGTAGATTATGGCTTATTTGGAAATCGAGAAGGTGATCGGTCGTGAGATCCTGGATTCCAGAGGAAATCCGACTGTCGAGGCTGAGGTTCATCTGTTTGACGGTACTGTAGCACTGGGTACGGCTCCCAGCGGTGCTTCGACAGGGGAATTTGAGGCGCTCGAACTTCGAGATGGAGATAAAGACCGTTATCTTGGAAAAGGTGTCAGCAAGGCTGTTGAAAATATCAACGGGCCGATCGCAGACGCAATTGTCGGGATGGATGCTTCCGACATCTATGCAGTGGATGCAGCGATGATCAAGGCTGACGGCACGAAGGACAAGAGCAAGCTTGGCGCGAATGCGATCCTGGCAGTTTCGATCGCAACCGCAAGGGCTGCTGCAAATGCTCTGGAAATTCCTCTGTACCGTTTCCTGGGCGGCGTTGCAGGCAACACGCTTCCGGTTCCGATGATGAACATCCTGAACGGCGGCGCGCATGCAACCAATACCGTTGATACGCAGGAATTCATGATCATGCCGGTTGGTGCGCCCACATTCAAAGAAGCGCTCCGCTGGTGTGCAGAAGTGTTCCATGCACTGCAGAGCATTCTGAAGGCAAAGGGGCTTGCTACCTCCGTTGGTGATGAAGGCGGATTTGCACCGAACCTTGCAGATGATGATGAGGTTCTTAGCACCATCATCGAGGCTGTGGAAAAAGCTGGCTACAAGCCGGGCACAGACTTCCGGATCGCAATGGATGCTGCTTCTTCTGAGTGGAAGAGCGACAAGGGCGTGGGCTTCTATCATCAGCCGAAGTCCGGCAAAGACTTTACATCTGACGAGCTGATCGAGCATTGGAGAGGCCTGATCGAGAAGTATCCGATCGTTTCCATCGAGGATGCGCTGGATGAGGAAGACTGGGAAGGCTGGAAGAAGCTGACCGCAGAGCTGGGCGACAAGGTACAGCTGGTTGGCGATGACCTCTTCGTGACAAATACCGAGCGTCTGAAGAAGGGAATCGAGCTTGGCTGCGGCAATTCCATCCTGATCAAGCTGAACCAGATCGGTTCTGTATCTGAGACCCTGGATGCAATCAAGATGGCACACAATGCTGGCTATACCACGATTTCGTCCCACCGTTCCGGCGAGACGGCAGACACCACAATTGCAGACCTTGCAGTGGCTCTGAACACGAAGCAGATCAAGACCGGTGCGCCGTCCAGGTCTGAGCGTGTTGCGAAGTACAACCAGCTGCTCCG
>CADBTO010000143.1 GCA_902797565.1 uncultured Lachnospiraceae bacterium | reverse complement strand
TCCGGATTGTAGAGAGGCGGTGCGCGATGACAAAGGTCGTCCTTCCGTTCATCAGGCGGTCCAGGCCTTCCTGGACGATTTTCTCCGTCCGGGTATCAATCGAGCTTGTTGCCTCATCCAGAATCAGGACGGGCGGATCCGCAATTGCCGCACGCGCGATTGCAAGAAGCTGGCGCTGCCCCTGGGACAGGTTTCCGCCGTCCTCTGTCAGCTCCGTGTCATAACCCTGGGGCAGACGGCGGATGAAGCCATCCGCGTTTGCAAGCGTCGCTGCACGCTTCACCTGCGCCTCCGTTGCATCCAGTTTCCCATAACGGATATTATCCGCCACAGTCCCCGTAAAAAGATGCGTATCCTGCAGCACGATCCCCAGGGAGCGGCGCAGGTCCGCTTTCTTAATCTTGTTCACATTGATCCCGTCATAACGGATCTTTCCATCCTGCACATCATAGAAACGGTTCAGAAGGTTGATGATCGTTGTCTTCCCCGCGCCCGTGGCCCCAACAAAGGCAAGCTTCTGCCCTTCGTTCGCGAAAAGCGAAATATGGTGCAGCACCGTTTTTTCCGGCGTATACCCAAAGTCCACATCATCATAGACCACATCGCCCGTCAGTTTTGTATAAGTGGTTGTCCCTTCTGCCTTGTGGTAATGCTTCCATGCCCACATCCCGGTGCGCTCTTTCGTTTCCTGGATCTCTCCGTCCACTTCTTTCGCGTTCACCAGTGTCACATAGCCCTCATCCACTTCCGCTTTTTCATCCAGCATCTCATAGATCCTGCTGGCACCAGCCATCGCCATAACGATGAAATTAAACTGCTGGCTGACCTGGCTGATCGGCATATTGAAGCTCCGGTTGAACTGCAGGAAGCTGGCAAGCGCTCCCAGCGTCAATCCCATTGTGCCTGACAGTGCCATGGCACCACCCACAATCGCTACCAGCACATAAGAAATATTCCCGATCTGTGCATTTGCAGGCATCACCACATTGGCATAGGCATTCGCTTTACTAGAACTCTCGTACAGCTGATCATTCAGTTCCTCGAACTTCCGGATCGCCTCTTCCTCATGGTTAAACACCTTCACTACCTTCTGGCCGTTCATCATCTCCTCAATGTTTCCGTTGAGTGCCCCGATGTCCTTCTGCTGAAGCATGAAAAACTTCCCGGAGCGGGCCGCAAGGCTCTTTGTCACAACCAGCATCACGCCCACCATGAGCAGTGTCACCCCCGTCAGCGGAAGAGACAGACGGATCATAGAAACAAGCACCGCGACAATCGTAAATGAAGCATTGACCAGCTGGGGCAGGCTCTGGCTGATCATCTGCCGCAGCGTATCAATATCGTTCGTGTAACAGCTCATGATGTCCCCATGCGGGTGTGAATCAAAATACCCGATGGGCAGATCTTCCATATGGCTGAACATCTTGTCCCGCATATATTTCAGAAATCCCTGGGTCACATAGACCATCAGCAGGTTATATAAGTAGGACGCTCCTGCACCAATGGCATAAAACACTGCAACCCTTCCAATCGCATGCGCCAATGGCGAGAAATCCGTGCTTCCGCTCTTCAGCATCGGTGTAATATAATCATCAATCAGCGTCTGCATGAATGCCGTCCCCTGTACATTACACAGGACAGACACAACAATGCCGACAAATACTAACACAAAATGCAGCCTGTATCTGGAAAACAACTCGCCCAGAAGCCGCTTCATCACCTTCCCGGACTGCTTCATCTGCTCCGGGCTGGGTTTTGCCCCGCGCGGGGGACGTTTTGGATCTGCCATAATACCTCCTATTTGAGAATTCTGTGATACGCTTCTTTATCGGAGATCGCCTTACGCCACCTTATGATGGTCAAAGTCGTCTGCTGCACCACGGCCGCTCTGGGACTCGTACACGTCACGATAGATTTCATTGCTCTGCAGCAGTTCCTCGTGCGTCCCGATGCCGTTGATCTCTCCATCATGCATCACGATGATCCGATCCGCATCCTTAACAGAACTGATCCGCTGCGCAATGATCAGCTTCGTGGTCCCCGGAATCTTTTCCTTGAACGCGGCACGGATCTTTGCATCCGTCGCGGTATCCACAGCTGAAGTCGAATCGTCCAGAATCAGGACTTTTGGATTCTTCATCAGCGCGCGCGCGATACAGAGTCTCTGCCGCTGGCCGCCGGAAACATTCGTGCCGCCCTGCTCGATCATTGTATTATAACCATCCGGCATCCGGTCGATGAACTCGTCCGCGCAGGCAAGCCTGCAAGCCTCCTGGCACTGCTCATCCGTTGCATCCTTATTGCCCCAACGCAGGTTTTCATAAATCGTACCCGAAAACAGCGTGTTCTTCTGGAGCACCACGGACACCTGATCCCGCAGTGCCTTCAGGTCATATTCCCGGACATCCCGGCCGCCCACACTGATTGAACCACTTGATACATCATAAAGCCTGGAAATCAGGTTCACAAGGGATGTTTTTGCCGATCCTGTACCCCCGATGATGCCAATCATTTCCCCACTGTGGATGGAAAGATTCACGTCCTTCAGCACCGGATCCTCTGCATTCTGGTTGTATTTGAAATCAACATGCTCAAATACAATATCTCCATTCTCTACATCATAAACCGGATTCTCCGGATTTACGATATTCGGTTCTTCCGTCATCACTTCGGAGATCCGCTGCATGGAAGCCGTACTCATCATAATCATCACGAACATAATCGCCAGCATCATCAGACTCATCAGAATATTCATACAATAGGTCAGAAGGCTCATCAGGCTCCCCACCTTGAGATTGCCCGCAATAATGAAATGCGCGCCATTCCAGCTGATGAGCAGGATGCAGGTATACACCGTCGCCATCATCAGCGGCATCATCATCGTGATGATCCGTTCTACCCGGATGAAGCTATGGTAGATCTCCGTAGTGCCCTGGATGAATTTTTCTCTTTCATAGTCTTCCCGGACGTATGCCTTCACGACACGGATGTTCCGCACATTTTCCTGGACGCTCGCGTTCAACGCGTCATACCGTTTGAATACTGCAGTAAACATCTTGTGCGTAATCGGCATTGTCCCAAGGACTGCGATCGCCAGGAAGATCACCGCCACCAGGTATATGACAGACAATTCGTGGCTCAGATTAAACGCCATGATCATTGCCACAATCATACTGGCCGGAGAGCGCATCCCCATCCGGATGACCATCTGGAACGCGTTCTGGACGTTCGTGACATCCGTGGTCAGCCTTGTGATCAGAGAGGACGATGAAAAATGATCGATATTCGAAAAAGAATATCCCTGAATCTTTGTAAACATTTGGGAGCGCAGGTTCCTTGCCAGCCCCGCGGAAGCATATGCCCCATATTTCCCGCCCATCAGCCCGGCAAACAGCCCGATCGCCGCCGCAACGACCATTTCGCCGCCCACCACATAGATATGGCGCAGATCCCCTTTGTTCACGCCATCGTCAATCAGCGTCTGCATCAGCCTGGGGATCATCATCTCCATCGCCACTTCAAGCAGCATAAAAAGGGGCGTCAGGATCGTGTCCTTCCAGTACCCTTTTATGCCCTGGATCAAAACTCGCATAAAAATACCTCCTCCTAAACATACATGCTTGATTGCATAATGCGATTGTAGCACAAAACTGGCATTAAAAACAGAATTATTTTTTCAAAACCTGCTTGAAATCAGGAAAAACATTTGTTATACTGGCTGTGTAATTATCCACACAGTAAGCAAACAAGGGGCGGCTTCCCGTTTGCCGCACCTGCCAGAAAAGAAGGACTGCAACCATATGATAAAAACAGAAACACAGGATCTGAGGGTAAAGCGTACCCTGCGGAGCATCAGGACCGCTTTTATGGAACTGCTGCAGACCGAGGATTTTTCCAAAATTTCCATCACGGAACTGACCCGGCTCGCCGGAATCAACCGAAAAACATTCTATCTCCATTACAAGTCGCTGAGCGAACTGGCGGACGAACTGGAAGCGGAGATGACTTCGGAACTGATGGATGCCTTCCAGGAGCAGCAGGATAATAGCGTTGCGGACATCCACACCTGCATCAGCGTCTTCTACCACTTTCTGGACGAAGGGACCCCTGTTCAGCAGAAACTGCTCTTTGATCCGGAATATGCGTTCTTCTATACAAAATTCGTAAATGACATACTGAATACGCCTTACTTCCAGAATTTCTATCTGTACAGCAAACATCCCTCACTGGTCAAAGCATACTGCGTCTCTCTGACTTCCATGTACCGGACCTGGATCAACGACGGCAAGCAGATCCCGCTTGAAGAACTGATCGAATATGTCAGTGAGCTTTTCCAATATGGCTATAGCGGAGCCGCACAGGAATCCAGGAATCCGGCGGCGTCTGCGGATGAGGGGTCGGAAATGCCGGCGGCACAGGCAGCGGTGGAGCCGGCTATGGCGGTGGTGCACGCAGAGATGGGGCAGGAGATGGCTGCACAGGCAGAGATGGGGCAGGCTATGACGGCGGCTCATCCAGACATGGGGCAGGAGATGCCAGCGGCACAGGCAGCGGTGGAGCCGGCTATGGCGGTGGTGCACATACAGCGGGAGCCGAACATGCCGGAAGCCTCACTTCCAAAAGGAATCCTGGCTTCGATGGATATGGCTTCGTTAGAAATGCCGCTGGACACAGATGCGGCGGAAACGCCATCTGAGCCATCTGAGATCGAAGATTTTTACTTTGATACGTTTTAATCTCTTCAGAACGAGCAGAGAAAATAAAAGGGGATGCCCGGCCAGCTGCCAGGCATCCCCCTTTTTAATTTTTCTCGCGCATATCGTAATTCACATCTTCATCAATCATATTCAGCATAATATCCGCAAAAATCGGATCAAACTGGCTGCCCTTGCAGCGCTCGATTTCGGCCCGAACCTGTTCCTGGGGACGGACATTGGAATATGCACGGTTGCTTGTCATCGCGTCATACGCATCCGCAACACCAATGATCCTTGCCTCCTCCGGGATCTCCATCCCCTTCTTCCCATCCGGATAGCCCCGTCCGTCATAACGCTCGTGGTGCCAGCGTGCCCCATTCGCAAGTGACGGCAGCTCTTCGATCTTTTCCAGGATCTCATATCCAATGACCGGATGCTCCTTGATCTTCGCAAACTCTTCATCCGTCAGTCGGGACGTCTTGTTGATGATCTCCTCCGGCACACCAATCTTTCCAATATCATGGAGCAGGCCCATAAAATAGATATTATCCTGCTCCTCCTTCGTCTTCCCCACGCGACGGGCGATCTCGCGGGAGTACTCCGCCACACGTGTGGAATGACCGCTGGTATAATGATCCTTCGCATCCACAGTGCTTGCCAAAGCCTGCAGGACCTGGCGGGTCAGGATGCGGTTGTGGCGGGTTGCCTCTTCAACCTTCTTTTCCAGATCATGCTGCATCTCCTGAAGATTCAACGTATTCCGGATCCGCATTTCCAGAATCTCCGGCACCAGCGGTTTCTTCACGAAATCCAGCACCCCGGCATGCAATCCCCGTATCTCTGTATCAGTATCCTCGTTCGCGCTCATCATGATCACCGGAATCGTATTGGTTTCATAGCCCGCCTTTAGCCTCCGCAAAATGTCAAAACCATCCATTTCCGGCAACTTTACATCAAGAAGAATTAAGTCTGGTTTTACTTTTGTAAGGATATCGAAGCCTTCTCTGCCGGACTCCGCCGTCAGCACCAGATACTTCCGCTTGAGCAGGCGCGCCGCCGTATCCAGATTCACCTTCTCGTCATCAATAACCAGAATCCGCTTAACCCCCGGCGCCGCCTCTCTCTTTTGCGGCAGGACACGGCTGGGCTTTCGCGTCCGCCTGCTCCTGTTGTATTCCGAGAGGCCCTCCCAGATCTGGTCTATGAGCTGCCTGTATTCCTTCAGGAACTTCTCGTGGTTTGCGCGGATGGCATCTCCATCCCCCGCATTGCCATATTCCTCCATCCGCTTCGCTTTATCGGAAAACAACAATGCACCAATCTGTTTGGAAATCCCCTTGATGCTATGGGCACGGATGCCATAATTCTTCCAGTCCCCTGCTTCAAAGAGCTGCTGAAGTTCCACTTCTTTGTTTTCGGCCATATAACTGCGGAGGGTATCAATGAAGAGGCTCTCATCATTCCCGCTATATTTCATTGCTGCACCCAGATCCAGAAAATCAAATCCTAGCATAAGTAAACCTCATTCCATCATTCTCTTACTTGCTGTCTGTCGTAATCGTCTGTGCCGCAGTCCACTTTCCGAACACCTTGTCACCATTCTGCTCACACTTGTACGCACGGACCTTGACGGTCACCTTCGTATTTTTCGGAATGTTCATCAGTGTCTTCGATGAAGCTGTCCGGATGACGCCCAGTTTTTTCGCCGACTGTCCATTGATTTTGTAATACACCTGATAACCTGCCACGCCAATCTGGGACTTCCAGGAAACCTTCAGCTTCATTCCTGTCTGGTTCTTCACCTTCAATCCCGTTGTCTTTGCAACGGAAATGCCTGTTTCCGTTTTCTCCGTCTGCCCGGCAGAATCGTTTTCTTTCTTTTCCGTCTCCCCGCCTTGCGCCGCCGCCTGTACGATGACCGGAATCAGCACATCCTGTGCCTTGGTATAGCCGGACGCCTTGTCCGCAGAAACGATCACGTTCGTCATACCCGCCTTCAGCGCTGTGATCTCACCTTTCTCCGTGATCTGTGCAATGCTTTTGTCCTGGACATCAAATTTCAGTTTGGATTTAGAAAGGGAATAGCCACTCAGTATCTGCTTCGCTCCTTCCGTACAGACAACTGCTTTTACGTCTCCTTCCATCTCTACCGTGATCACATCCGTCGGATCATCAATATGCTCAAGTACGGTGATTTTTACCGTTTTTTCCGTCTCGCGTGTCATTGCCGTGGCATTTGCAATCACAGACAGCGATAGTGTACCAGTTTTCTGTGCTGTTAATGTATTGCCGCTCAGTGTCACGATTCCTGCATTCTGCGTAGATGAAGGCTGATTCAACCGATAGCTGTACTTCATATTACTAAGCTGGGACAGCGGTGTGACATTACAAATCTTCTTCGATCCCAGATCCATTACAATGTCATCCACGGTAAATTCCGCCGCAGGCAGGGCATTCATATGCACGCGGACCACCGTGCTGCCGCCTTTGATGGTTTTGTCACTGCTGTCGCTGTTTGAAACCTTCACATACACTGTTCCCGGAACGATTGGATTCGTGTTCGCAACGATCCGGCCCGTTTTCGGATCCAGGGTCACGATCTTGCTGGATGTCACCGCCTTTGCCCCACTGGACGACGGATCCACCTCATACAGTTCAAATGTAAATGTGGTTCGTTTGGAGCCTGCCACAGGTTCCAGTGAAAAGTCCTTCCATACCGAATCCATCTCCAGCACTTTGTCGATTGCAGCAGCGTTCCCGGCAAATCCCGCATCCGCACGGACATAGTTTCCATTCACTTTGACCGCAATGCTGTCCTTATATGAATCGGCCACTGCAACAGAAATCACAATATCCTGGCTGGGAATATTGTCCACTGCGGACGCGTGCATCGTCACCTTCGTCGAACCACTCATTCCCGCAACCAGTTTTCCATTTTCTTCTCTCACGATCCGCTCATCGCCCGACGTAAATGTCACATTCCCCCTCGCCACATACTGGATGACTGCTTCGCGGTTCACCGGATCCAGCGTCACGGAAGGTGCCGTCAAAGACTGGGGCACATCCCCGATATACAGCTGCGAGATGTTGTTGGAATCCTGGCGTACCGCCAGACGGAATTCTTTTTCCGCAATCAGGTTTGCCGCCTCTTCTTTGTCTGCCTTGTATGCCGTCACCTTCAGCACCGCTTCCCCAAGGTTCTTCACAACACCAATCGTCGCGCTCTTATTGACTGGATCGGTACTGTTGATCCGAACCACATCCGACCCGGACGTGATCTCATATTTATAATGATGGGGGACATCAACCTGCTGGTGGGTCCAGTCAAACGCCACACCACCCGTCAGGACATAGGAGCCGTTGTAATCCAGCTCATAAATCTGGCTATGGTCTGTCGCCAGTGTGGGCATTGTCAGCCCGTTTACAATAATATCTTCCTGGTTTTTTGCTACCACATGATACACCAGACTGGTCTTGTCATCCACCTTGGTCAGGGTGACGTTGCTGGACGCATTCCGAACGGTTGCTTTGAACAGGAAGCTGATCGTTTCGTCTTTCGTGCCCGTAAACGACGCGTTTCCATCCAGCTTCACCTCTGCCCCGTTCCGCTGCACGGACACCGTAATCAGGGACGGGATATCCGAAACGATCTGGTAGGTGCCATTTGCAGGAATTTTGTAATCCACTTTTGTCCCGTCAATGGTGGCCTCCACCTGAATCGGATCCGCCGCTTCCGCTTCTACCATCTGAACCAGGGAAATCGGTGTCCCTGCACCCGCCTGCCCAATCGCTGCCGGTGCGATGGAAGCCGCGCAAAGGGTGGCAGAAAGTGCCGCGCTGGAAACTACCCGATAAAGCATCGCTTTCGATTTCATCTTCCTCATCTTCATTCTCCTATCAATCCTTTCATATACTTGTATGCAGAATCTTTATATGTCAAATCTTTACATGTCAATTTATTTGACGCGCACAGCCTTTGACGCAGACCATATCCCATAATAACTGATCCCGTCATGATTCCAATAAGGCCGAACCTGTACAACATAATTCTTCTTACTCGAAAGCCCGCTGATCGTATAGCTGGATTTCGTGGTTTTCTTTGAACGGAAGCTGCCGCCACTCTGTTTATAGCGGATCTGGTAACCCGTGTACTGCACAGAAGGCATTTTCACGGTCAGTTTCTTCTTCGCCCCGGATTTCAGGCTTTTGATCACACCCTTTTCATTCTCAACCGCATCAATGTCATCCAGAAGGCTCACGCTCTGCGGTTCCATCTTCTCCGCATCTTCCTCAGCATCCTGGGAAACCAGGCTGAGGATATCGAGCGGCGTTTCATCCGTCCCGGCTCCTTTTCCGGAATTAAAACTTCCTCCCGCACTGGAACCTGTGCCTGCACCCTGTGCACTGCTGCCGGAAGTCCCAGTACCTTCGCTGGAAGTACTGCCACTCGCAGCGCTGCCGTTCGAAGTGCTTCCGTTCGTGGATGCCCCGCCAGTTGTGCCGTTTGTCGTTCCATTCGTCGTTCCGCTGGATGCCCCACCAGTTGTTCCATTCGTCGTTCCATTCGAAGTCACGGCTGAACTAATCTGACCGCTTTCGCCCTTTGTGGCGATGCCATCCATATACAGCCTGCCCTTCCGGACAAAACTGCTGCTTTGCGGATTCCCATAAATCGAATATTCCAGATATTCGTCTTCCGCATTCAATCCAAAGTAATAGCCATCCGGCTGCTCCTCCTCGATCTTGCGGAAACCCGTCCCACTTGAAGAAACAAGGTACAGCGCCTTGGAATCCGAAAACACATAGTTGGTTCCATACCTGTCCGCCGAACTGAAATAACGGGTAAAATACCTGCTTTCTGTACTAGGCCAGTATTCTAGTTTAGCAATCGCTTTACCCATTGTATTGCGGGAGAAATTGTATAATTTTACCTCTCCATTTTCTTTACTGATGTAAAGACCGCTGTTCCCGATCATCGGAATCCGCGAAACAGTATCCCGCCAGAGTGCCCCATTCAGGTCATCTGCCGTTGGATTATTCTGATAGATATTCGTTTCCTCAGACGTCCAGTCCGTTCCTTTGTGATCCGGGAACTCCGTCTTCCCGCACATGAAATACGCGTGGCTGCAATAATCCGTATACAGGCCCGTGGGATCGTCATAGGTACAATCCACGAAAAAACGCTTTCCATTCATCGAGGAAAGTGTCACGAGATTCCAGGCATGGTTCATCGAATCACTGGAAACCGTCTGACAGGTGATCCCGAGCTTCCCAAGCAGGTGGCTGTATGCCAGCGTATATCCCTGGCACACGGCCGCGCCCCCCACGATCGCATCATACGCATCATAGCCCTGGAGCGTGGTATCATATTCAACATGGGTCACCAGATAATCATGGATGTACAGTGCTTTCTGCAGATCCGTCCAGTCTGTTTCGACGCCTGCAAGGATTCCCTGCACCGCTGCATCAAAGGCCTCGCGCATTTCATCCGTGACCTCCGGATCCGTAGACATTGATATTTTTTCCACCAGGCGGGTGGAACGGTTCACGTCCTGGAGCACAAGGGTCTGTCCCAGATAAAACAGACCCGCGTTCTCATTCAGAAACGTGACATACAGGTTCTTCATTTCGCTTTCCGGGATGTTGTATTTGGTCAGATCCACATCAATATATTTGTCGCCGGTCTTCCATCCCTCCGCCGCCTTTTTCATAGCTTCTTTTGCCCCCTGTTTGTTTATTACAGCGGCAATTCGAAGCTTTTTCTGTTTTGTATCCACGCTTTCCCACAGTCCGCCGAACTGCAAAGCATTTTCCGAAACATCTATCAACTTATCGTTGTTTATGTTACGTTTCTCCGCACCATACACTGGAGCCGCAGGACACAACGAGATTGCCATCATTGCGCCCAGAAGGATCCCTGCCAGAATTTTCTTCTGTTTCATATCCGCACCCCCCTTCCCCTGGATCCCGATCACCTGACTTTGGCGCTCTTCTTCGCAGACCACTTCCCATAAACTTTCTTCCCATTATTTTTCACATATGGACGTACCTGCACCTGATAGGTCTTTTTGCTTTTCAAGCCACTGATCGAAACAGTTTTCTTTGTGGACCAGACAGACTTCCAGCTGCCCCCCGCAACCCGGTATCGGATCCGATACCCTGTTACGCGGACGCCGGAGAGATTCCTTGGAAGCTTGATCGTCAGTTTTCGCTTTGCAACGGCCAGGCTGCTGATCTTCCCCTTTACAGACTGGATCTTCGATTCAGCTCCAGACGTTTCTTCGTCGGCTCCGTCTTCCGTTTCGCTGCTGGAACGATTCTCCGAACCACCTGCCTGACCAGCTTCTCCGCCAGAGATGTCCTGCCCTCCGGTACTTTCTGCGCTGCCGGATGTCCCTGTGTCCGATGTACTTCCAGACGTTCCACCGGATGTTGCTCCACCGGCCATACTGCCTCCGGACGTCCCGTCGGTTGTTCCGCCGGACGTTCCACCAGATGCTCCGCCTGTTCCGCCTCCAGCTGTTCCACTGCTTCCGCCGGTCGCACCGCCAGACGTTCCAGCGGCTGTTCCACCAGATACTCCGCCGCCAGCTGTTCCTCCGCCGGTCGCTCCACCGGTTGTTCCGCCGGTCGCTCCACCGGTCGTTCCGCCGGACACCCCGCCGCCGGTTCCGCCGCCAGACGCGCCGCCGCCAGCTGTTCCTCCGCCAGTCGTCCCACCGCCGGTTCCGCCGGATGCTCCACCGCCTGATGTACCGCCGCCGTTACCCGCTTCAGGTGTTTTGTCTGTATCTCCGGATATTACGACCACATCCGAATAATCCTGCCGCGGTGGAATCTCTGGTGTGGCATCATTCTGTCCGCTCCCGCCTGTCCCTGTACCAGTTTGCTGTTCCGGTATGGCAGCCTGTTCCACCGTCACACGGCACACTGCCTCCGAACCGCCGGTATTTCCTTCGATCGAAGCCGTGATATTGGCTGTCCCAACACCCACTGCCGTGACAATCCCGCCAACTTCTACCGTCACCACTTTTTCATCGCTGCTGCTCCACACCACATCCACATCCGATATGGGTGAAATCGTGTATTCCAGGGTACGCTTGTCCCCCACTTTCAATTCCAGGCTGCCTTCTTTCAGAGCGATGGTTGGATCCTGCAGATTGGCCGTTTCTTCCGCTCCGGGTTCCTCCTGCGGAACTTCCTCAGCCCCTTCTCCAACGTGAACCGACACACAGATCTGCCGGTCAGACACGGCAGCCCAAATCTTGGCGTCCCCCTGCCGGATACCGGTTATTTTTCCATATTGATTCACGCGTACAATATTTGAATCGCTGCTTGTCCAGATGATATTGCCAAACGTCGCATTCTCCGGAAGTACCGAAGAAACAAGCAAGACACTCTTTCCTTGCTGTACCGTCACGCTTGTCCGGTTCAGCGTAAAATCCTGCACCGCATTATATCCGGACAGCGTCTTAATATCAATGGTCTTCGTATCCAGAAAATCATCCCGGTATACCGAACTGTACAAATCACAAAGGAGCAAATCCCCGGACAGGCGCATCCCATAGATGTGCGCATTGCTCGATTCCGTATAATATCTGCCAATCAGCCGATTTTCTTTGGAATACAGATACACATGGGTCAGATCCGATACCGCATACATCTCTCCGATGCGCACCACGCCGGAAAAATATCCGCCCAGATCCGCCACAGAATTTCCTGTATCCGTACTCAGCCCGGTTGTGAAATCATATGCTTTTATCTCGTTGGTACTTTTTTCAACATATATGGTTTTGCTTCCAAAATTTGCCACTGTACCGTATCCATTGCGGAAAGGAAGCGCATCATATTCCGTTCCTGAATCCTTTCTGTTATATAAATACGTTCCGTCCAGGATCTGCCAGTCTGTCGCTTCTGAAACATTTCCAAAACTTGTATGTTCGAACTCATCCTGGCTTTTCAGGAAATATTTATGGCTGCAAAACGCTGTAAAATAGGAATTATTGTCATCCCATGTATTGTCTATGTAATAATACTTGCCGTTCAGTTTCACCGCGTTCCATGCGTGGTTCAGCTTGTTGCTGTATACAAACTCCGCCGGAAAACCCAGCTGGTTCATCAGATAACAGAATGCAAGTGAATATCCCTGGCAGACACAGCAATTCTCCACAAGTGCGGTATACGCATCATAATTCTTGTATGCGTCGTCATAGTCGATATGGGTCACAAGCCAATCATGCAGATACAGGATCTTCTGCTGGGGATTCCAGTTTTCATCCACACCAGACAGCACCTGGTTCACAGCGTTGTAGAACTTTGTCCGGTCAGACGGTTTGTATTTTGAATCCGTTTCAAGCAGAATCTTTGTAATGGTATTAAAACTGCGCCGGATACTCCCGCCACCCGTCAAAAAGAAAAACTCCGGATGGCTATTGACATAGCGCATGACAACATCATTATAATTTGACCGCGTCAGGCCATAGCCAGCAGTGGAGAAGGTGATCTCGCTCTCTCCGTCCCACTTTTCTATCACTGCGGTCAGATCTTTGTCAAAGCGGCTGTAAGAGAATGAAGTCTCCTGTACCTTGATTCCACCTTGCCGCGGGTATTCGCCATTCCGAACCAGCCCTTTGATCTGGAAATGTTCGGATGTTTCCGCCAGCCCCGTGTCCAACACGACGCCAGTGTCCGACAAGCCACCAGTTCCTGCCCCGTCACTCATCCTTGCCGCCTGCGCCTGCAGAAGCGGCCACATCGAATTGGACGATTGGCCCGCTGTGCCGAGCGCCAGCACAAGGGAGAGGAGTACGCATATTCTTTTCTTCATATTTTAGAACTCCTTTGTACGCTTCATCTTTGCGCCATTGCCTGACGAACTACGCGCAGTCGGAGTTGATTTATAAACTCCTCTGCACGCTTTTTTTCGTTTTATCAAAAATCTTTCATATTCATTGCAAATTACACAGATTTTTTTTATACATTTTTCACTTTTTTCGATACAATTTCAGTACATTCCTAATAACCCATATTATATTCTACTACAGTTTCTGCCAAAATTCTACCCTTTTTGTGCGGAAACCCGTTCCAGTAGAAGCAAATTCAAGAAGAAAGGAAAAACAAACATGGAAAAAACGCTTTGGGGCAAGGCAGAGGATGGCAGCGAAATCTTCCTCTACACCCTGCACGACAAATCAAACGCAGATTTTTCTGTTTCTTTCACGAACATTGGCGGTTCCATCGTGAACATGACTGTGCCCGTTGAAGGAGAAGGGACACGCGACGTGGTACTAGGACACGCAGACGCGACCTCCTATTTTGCGAACCCCAACTGCTACGGCGCACCGGTTATGCGCCACGCAAACCGTATCGGCGAGGCAAAATTCACCTTAAACGGCAAAACATACGAACTTGAAACAAACGATGGAAAGAACAACCTGCACAGCGGTACAAACAGCCTCCATCATCGTTTCTGGGAAGTTGCAGAAGTGTCTGATGACAGCATTACATTCACCTACCATAGCCCGGCCGGTGACATGGGTTATCCCGGAAATATGGATATCCGCATGACCTACACACTCAAGGACAAGGCGCTGATTATCGACTATAGCGCTGTCTGCGATGAGGATTCCATCTTCAATCCCACAAACCATAGCTACTTCAATCTCAAGGGCCATGGAAACGGAACGATTCTGGATCACAAGCTGACCCTGTTTGCGGATGAAATGACCATTGCAGGTCCTGAATCCATCCCGCTGGGTGAAAAACTTGCCGTGGAAGGCACGCCGTTTGATTTCCGAAATGGTATGGTCATCGGAGACCATATCTTCGACGAATACGAAGAGCTTCGCTTCCCTGGCGGCTATGACCATAACTTTGTCCTGCGCAAGACAGATGCCGAAATCACAGACCAGTATGAAGCGAACGGAAAGAAACTGTCCAAAGCCGCTCTGCTTGAAGCTCCGGACGGGAAACTTTCTATGACGGTTTACACCGATCTTCCGGGAATCCAGCTGTACTGCGGTAACATGATGGCAAATGCGGTTCCCTGCAAAGGCGGAAAGGATTATGAAGTTCGCGGCGGTCTCTGCCTTGAAACACAATTCTTCCCCAATGCCATCAATGTCCCGGCATTTGACCAGCCTGTGATCAAGAAGGACGAAACCTTCGCAACACGGACGGTTTACGCATTCTAAATCATAATCATATCGAAACGATTGAAGATGTCCGGTGCATGCGCCGGGCATTTTTCATGCCGCGGGGTGTGCGCGGCCTGTACGATAGAAAAAACGCCACCAACCAGCGTTCCAGCCTGGCCAGCGGCGTTTTCAATCAATGTAAATATATGCCCGAAATGCCCGTACATATCATATGCCACTCATTCCGGCCCGTCGAAATGCGATCAACGATCAGCTTTTTCTTCCTGTACTCTGTTCTCCGTCTCCCGAATTATTCTGATTCCTCGGACTCACCCAAAGCCATGGAAGAAATCTCTTCTGCAGACCCCTTTGCCGATGTGGTCTCTCCCTTTCCGGCGGGGGTTGCTATTTGATCGCTGTTTACGCTTTCTGTGCTCTCTGCGCTGTCTGTGCTTTCACCTTTTGGTGTGACATCAGATTTGCCATCCGTTTTCCCATCTGATTTCGTTTCCGACTTATCCTGCTCGTCACCCTTTGGATTATTGCTCACAGCCTCGCTCGCTTTCTCGTCCTGGCTCCCGTCGGCACTTTCCTGCGCCGACTTATTTTCGCGGATCGTTTTCACAAGTTCCGAAGAAATTGTAAACCTGGGAGTCCCCATAAAGGACGGAGCGATCGTCTGCTCATCAAACACAATCACAAGATTCCCATCTTCGTCCAGATAGAAATTCTGATTCTTGTCTATGGTCGTAAAGTATGTGATATTTTTCCCATACTTCTTGATGTCTGCACGTGTGTAATATTCACGTGTTGCATCTTCTTTCATCTCGTGCTTCATCTGTTCACGAATTTCCGCATTGATGCTCTCGGTATAATTGCAGCCTTCCGGGAACAGATCTGAAAGCTGGATCTTCTCGCCGGTCTTCTTGTCCAGGTGATAGTATCGCTCGATGTTTTTCCCATCGGCATCAGTCACCGTCGCATAGATCCCCAGCGTGAACATGGTCTTGTTGTCTGTCACAACTTTATAATCCATGTTGTATCCCAGATATCCTCTTGCTTTCATATCTGACTTGAATTCTGCCAGAAGCTTCTGTGTATATGTTTCTGCGAGATCCGGTTCGGTTGTGTTTTCTGCTGGCTTATCCGCTGCACTCGTTCCTGCCGCACCAGCCTCTTCCAGTTTGGTTTCGGCCTTCTGATTACCGTCACTGCTCACTGTCTGAGCCGTGTCTTCCTGTGTCCCTTCGCTTCTTGTATCGCCTGTGCTCTCCTGCGCACCAGAAGAAGGCGTACTGGAGTCCGTATTTCGAACAGATGGCTCCAGTTTCTGATCCTTATCCTTTCCTGCTTCCCCCGAAGACCCGGTGGAAACCGTCCCTTCCTGTCCAGCCGCGGGCGTCTTCCCTCCGCCAGCTTCTGAACCGGTTTCCACCTTGTCTTTCGCTTCTTCTGCTTCTTTTATTCCGGACAGCTTGCTGCCATCCTCTGTTTTATTTGAAACCACATCCTTGCCGGGATTTTCCTGTCCTGTCGCTTCGTCCACCCTGGCAATTTCTGTGGAAGTCTGACCTTTTTGATCCTCTCCGTCTTCCTTTGCTTCCTGCTGCTGGATCTGGCCTACTGTGATTGCCTTAACAATTCCTCCGATCAGCGGCATGTCCTCCATTGTCCTTGCCACATCGGAATTCACATTTGGAACAATCAGGAGCGCAACTGCCGCCGCCGCTGCCGCCCCAAAGTACTGCACCCGCCGCCGTAACTGATGCCTGCGCTTGTCCCTCTTGGCCTTATCCATTGCTGCCTGCATTTTTGCCTGCAGATCTTCGGGAATCTGGATCTGGAGATATTCATCTTTCAGAAGAAGCAGCTCTTCTTCTCTCGATATATGCTCTCTATCCATAATCTTTACCCTCTTCCATTCATTATTTCTATTCCATCGAAACCGGGGGATGCCCCGGCAACGCCGAAATGATTCTGCCCGTCTTCGCCACCTTCCTGTTTCTTCATTTTCCTGTATCTGATCCGAAACGGCAACCGTTCCAAAATACTCATACAGATAATCCCCTTGATCTAGCGAATGAACCAAGGAACTGAAAAAATGTCAGCAAATTTTTTCAAGTTCTTTCAAATTCTTCAAAAATACACCAGCAACGGTCAAACATCCCGACCGTGTTCTGCAGCACTACGACAGTTCTATCTTCAACTTCTTCAAAGCACGGTACAACCGGCTCTTGATCGTACTGAGGTTTTCATTCAAGACCTGGGAGATGCTGTTCAGATCCATATCTTCGAAGTATCGCAGTTCTATGATATTGCGATCTTTTTCTTCCAAATGGCTGATTGCTTCCCGAAGATCCAGATTTTCAAACCCCTGTTCCGTTGTCTCGCCTTCTTCCACCAGTTCCTGCTGTTCAAACCGTGCATTTTTCCGAAGGAATTCCTTCGCGACATTGATCACGATCCGACAGATCCAGGTATCGGCATATTCCGGCTTGTTCAACTTGTCTGCGAAATAAATCGCTTTGTAGGACGCATCCTGCACAATATCCATGGCATCCTGCTCATTATGGACATAACTGAATGCCATTCGATAGTACTTTGTATAGCCAGCCATCAAAGCTTCGCTGACTATCTTTTCTTTATCGACTTTCAAAGAATTTCCATTTCCCCAAACTAACGATCGATTTGCAAATCTTTCTCCACCTCTTTAATAATTAGACGTTCCACTTCTCCCAAAAGTTTCATTCTAATTCAAAAAAACTTAAATTTTTTTCAAACACTTATATGCTCACAAAAATATCCAGCGGATTGTATGCGTATAAGAGCCGCAGGATCGTATCAGACTGGATCTGCGTATAGAGTTCCTGTCCCCTCGGCGTCATTACAAAACATGTAATGACATCAAAGATAATCCAGACGATCAGGCAGCCTTCGATGATTCCAAAGCAGCCTCCCAGAAAACGGTTTCCGGGACCAATCACCGGCATTTCCGCAATCAGGCTCAGGACAAAGGACAGAAGGCGTGTCAGGATAATGGCAAGGATCGATGAGACCAGTAATGCCGCACCCCTGAGCATAAAGTGTACAATCGGTCCGGATGCCTGCTGTGCAATCGTCTGATTGATTTTAGACAGCTGTTTATCCAGATCCTTTTTCTTGTTCAGCTTGAAGGTCTTTTCTGCCTTCTTGGATTTCTTTACTTGTTTCGCAATATATCCGTCGACCACTTCCGGAAGCGGAATCTCGATCGAATCGAATAATTCTGCTGTGGACTGCTCGCTCGAAAGGTCTATGACTTCCGTTGTATTTGTCAGTTCCTCCAGCGTTTCTGACTTGTTTTCCAGCTTTGCCAGCTGGCTCTTAATATGGGATTCCACGGAATTCTGGAACTTTTCTTCCACGGCACTGCCTTGCAGGCTGTTTTCGATTGCGGGTGTCACCAAAAACATCATTCCAAAGATGACCACCCAACATAGCACCCCTTGCAGTATTCCTGTTATCCCTCTGATCAACCCTGCGATGAACATGCTTGCTATCACGACCCCCACCGCAATCAGTACTGTGTTCTCTTCCAACCTGTTCTCCTCTTTTTCATTTTGATGACTGTGCCGTTTAATGCTTCAGTCGGATGTGGGTGCACCTGCCCTTCTGGACAATCAGGTAATCCTGCATCCCTTCCGCAGCAACCATTTTCTGGAAACCATCCGGAATACTCCCGGTAAACCTCGCTGTCCCCTTGCTGTTATAGATCTGCACGTCTGTGCCGTTGGTCAGCAGTACCTCTGTATCACTGATAAACTCCGCCACGTTGTAATCAAATTTCAGCGTCTTGGAATATTTCCGGTTTCCTTCATAAGAAAAAGCCTCCAGCTGCCGGCTCCCATCCTGGTTTTCCAGAATCCACGCAAACTCGTGTTCTCCCCGCATCACCGAACGGATTTCTTTTCCCGCCTGCGTATTGCGGCGTTCCTTTGGCACACTGCCCCCACGGAACAGCAGCGCGCCTCCATCATAGAACGCCACCATCGCCCCGCTCTGGACAAACGATACCTCGGGAATGATCATATCCTGGTACTCATAACTTGCAACGATATTATCCTTTTTCTCCCTGCCAGCCGCACCAAAGTTGTAGAACAGTAGGGTGCTTTTCGTTTCCCCTTCTCCCAGGGAAACCAGGGAAACACAGAGCACCTGTCCATCCGGTGAAAGCGCAATCGCAATCGGATAGCCTGTATTCGCAAGATGAACCTGCCCACTGGCGATGGTCGTTCCATTTGATTCATACAAATAAATATAGCCGGTGTCCCCATCCTGCATGAGGACACCCACATTCCCATTATTCGCAATCGAAGCCCTGGAGATCGGCAGGGAGGC
>CADBTO010000142.1 GCA_902797565.1 uncultured Lachnospiraceae bacterium | reverse complement strand
CCTGCTCTTCCGGCGCAGCCGCGCTGTGCATCGTACTTTCCTCTTCCAGCGGTTCCAGCACCTTCTCATCCGGCAGATAACGGATCAGCATCGCCTCCATCTTCCTGCTCTCAATCGGTTTCATCAGGTAATCATCAAACCCGCTGGCAAGATACTCTTCCCTTGCTCCTGCCACAGCATTTGCTGTCAGCGCAATGCATGGCTTGCCCGAATTCAGGTTTTCTGTCCGCGCGCGCAGCTCTTCAAGCATCTCCACGCCATCCATCCCCGGCATCCGATGGTCAATACAGAGCAGGTCGTATTCCTGCTTCTCCGTCATCTCTAATGCCGAAACCGCATCCAGCGCCGTATCAATGTGAATCTTCGTGGGCTGCAGCAGCCCTTCCACCACCATCAGGTTCATTTCTGTATCATCTACGATCAGAATCCGCGCATCCGGCGCAATAAAGGCCGGTCGATAGATCTCCTCGCTGCTTGCCGCACGGTTGAACGCCTCCTCGAACCTGCCGATTGGTGTCCAGTCTGCCACCTTCTGCACGACCGTAAATGAAAACGTACTGCCTTTTCCATACTCGCTCTCAACTTCCAGCTGACTGTCCATGAGGCTCAGAAGCTGCTGGACAATGTTCATGCCCAGCCCGGTTCCCTCGATCGTCCGGTTGCGTACTTCATCCACGCGCTCAAACGCCACAAACAGCTTTTCAATATCTTCCTGCCGGATTCCGATCCCGGAATCCCGAACCGAAAACCGCAGTGCCGTCTGCGTCTCGTCCAGTTTTTCGTGGCTGATGTGCACCCACACGCCGCCTTCTTTGGTATATTTGACCGCATTCGTCATCAGGTTTACCATGACCTGCTTCAGACGGTTCATATCCCCTTCCAGATGGTACGGTACGTCCTCATCCGCCTCAACCTGCAGCTCCAGACCTTTACGGACTGCGCGCGACTGGATGATGCTGATCAAGTCCATCAGCAATGCCGACAAATCGTATTCTTCGACCAGCAGTTCCATCTTGCCCGCTTCGATCTTGGAAAAATCCAGGACGTCATTGACCAGAGACAGAAGCGCCTTGCCCGCACTCTGGATATTCACCGCATAGCGGCGCAGCGTGGGATCATCGTATTCTCGCAGAATCATCTCATCGAGGCCAAGCACGGTATTGATTGGTGTACGAATCTCATGGGACATATTCGCCAGGAAGTTGCTCTTTGCCCTGGATGCCTCTTCCGCAGCCGTCTTTGCCCGCTTCAATGCTTCACTCTCGCCCACTTTCTGAGTTGCAACCAGCAGGAACATTGCCAGGATCAGCACCATCAGAAGCAGCAGACAGAACACCACAAGAACCAGGCGCGGGATCCTCAAAAGCCCTTCTGCCACCGCTTCCCGGTTCACCGCCCCCGCGATCACGAACTCTGATCCCTCCACCTCCGCCACGCAGAAATACATCCCGCCCAGCGTGGTTTCTTCATAACAGCAGCTCACGGTTTCCTGATCCATCTGCTTGAGCAGATCTTCATAAACCGCCCGGACCGAACGGCTCTCGAAGAAGCGTTCCTCTTTGTCGTTGATGCCCTTGAACGGAACAACCTCTTCTCCCTTCCGCGTCAGGACACACACACGCCCGTTTTCGGCAAACAGGGAAACCGGAAACCGTTCGATAAAATTTCCGGACGTACAAAGTTCATACAGAACATATCGGATATTCCCATTCCTCATAATGGGCGCGGAAAACAGGACACCTCCGCTATAGGTAAACGATATGCCGGTCTCGCCCCGGAGGGAATCCTGGATCCCGCTGTAATTGCGCGGAGCAAGCACCTCTCCATACAGGCTCTCGCCCGTTGCGGAGATGAGCCCCACGAAAAGATTGGGATCCGGCGCATACCGCTCACTGACATAGTCCATGGTTTCCTGCAGGTTCTCCCTGCCAACCCGCTTCTCCATCTCTTCCATCAATTCCACAACATCCGAGATGCGTTCAAGCTCTCCACGCAGCTCCTGCGCATATAGTTCCGCAGAGTCCCGCGCATGCTGCGTGACAGATTTCGTTTCAAACTGACGGAGCATCGAATCCAGCCGTCTGTGCAGCAGAACCGCAAGACAAATCATAACCAGCGCATAGGTGATGATAATGGGTGTCAGCCTGTTTCGGAAATACGAAGCCTTCTCCTTCATTCAAGCTCCACCCCCTCCACGAACCAATCCATGTCGAACATCAACGCAGTATCTCCCATCCGTTCATCCGCATTACACATAACCTTGCCATCCTGACGGACGATCTTTCCGACAAACACATCCCAGCCATCGCCAAAACTCCTTGCCGTTTCTCCGACCATGGTCCAGACCTCCTGGCTGACCAGCGGGGAATACTCCGTGATGCCCACTGCTCCATACGGTGCCCCCCACCAGTACATCGACTTGCGTATGGTGCTTCCCCGCAAATAATCCTGGAGCATCCCTTTGTACAAAACATCCCAGTGAAAAACACTGGCTGCCAGGAATTTCTCAGAATACGCATGATCCACATATCCGAATCCAATCGAGTAAATGCCCCGTTCCTCTGCCACATCAATCGCCGTGCCCTCGCTGGAATGGAAGGTCATCACATCCACGCCCTCCCGGTCAATCAGCTCCTCTGCCAGCTTCCGCTCCTTTTCCGGATCCTTCCATGAACCAATCAGCCGGTCTTCCAGACGAACTTTGGGGTTCACAGACCTGG
>CADBTO010000141.1 GCA_902797565.1 uncultured Lachnospiraceae bacterium | reverse complement strand
TGGACGAAAAAGGCTGCCATGAAGCCCCGGACTGGATCATCGAAATCGTATCGCCCAGTACGCGGAGCAGGGATTATATGGTCAAGCAATATGAATACCGGAGGGCGGGCGTCCGGGAATACTGGATCGTAGATCCGTCCAAGGATCGTGTGATGACGATGGACTTTGAACAAGATGAATATGAGGAGTATACCTTCTCGGATGAGGTTCCGGTGGGAATCTACCCTGGATTTTCACTGAAGATCGAGGATGCGGGATTATGAGCGGGCGCGGAAATGTGCACTCGGACGGAAGCGACTATGCCCACGAACATATGCATCCGAACGGCAGTGCCCCCACACACGGCGATCAGAATCCAGATGGCAGCGTCCACACGCACGACCATCCACATCCGGACGGCAGCGCTCACGAACACGATCACCCGCACACACATCCCCACGGCCACGGGCATACCCATCCCCACGGCCACGGGCATACCCATACCCACGACCCGAAGCAGATCCGGAAGATTATCAACCGGGTTTCCCGCAGCATTGGCCATATGGAATCCGTGAAGCGGATGCTGGAAGACGGGCGGGATTGTTCGGAGGTTCTGGTACAGCTTGCCGCTGTCCGCGCGGAGATCAACAACGCCGGGAAGGAGCTGCTTAAAGAACATATTGCGCACTGTATCGTGGATGCGATCGCAACGCAGGATGAGGAAGCGATCCGGCAGCTGAATCATGCGATCGACCAGTTTATGAAGTAGGCAGGAGTCTGGCGGTTCCTTGCCTGCTTTTTCTTTGCGGCGGTGTAGGAAAAAATAACCCCCCCAGGGGCTTGCTGCCCCGAAAGTGACTGCATTATAATACTCAGGTTGTAGTATGAAATCATACATAAGGAGTACAAAACCATGAAGAAACGGTGTATCGCGGCGCTTCTCGCAGCGGCAATGGTCTGTTCGGCAGCAGGATGCGGCGCTGCGTCTTCGCAGGGACAGGAGGCTGTGGAAGAACAGGATTCCCAGGAAACCGCGGAGCAGGAGGAGGCGGAGCTGGGAGACTCTGACGCGGGAAACGACGATAATGAGCAGGTCAATCTCTATATTGGCGGGACGATCTTCGAAGAGAGTATGGATCCTGTCAAGGGCTTTATGAGTTATGGCTACCCGTTTATCAACGAGGCGCTGATCCAGGCGGACAAAAATTCCCAATATGTGCCGGATCTGGCAACGGACTGGGAAGTCAGCGACGATGCCCTGACCTATACCTTCACACTTCGGGATGGTGTGAAATTCAGCGATGGCAGCGACTTTACGGCGGAAGACGTCGTGTTTACCTATGAAGAAGTACAGAAAAACCAGGCGAATAATGAGAATGTGGACCTGACCCGGCTGGAGTCTGTAGAGGCGAAGGGGGAGAACCAGGTTGTATTCCATCTGAAAGAACCGTATTCGCCGTTCCTGGATACCACCGTAATGCTTCAGATCGTACCGAGCGACGCGTATAACAGCGAGGCTTTCGACACCGCTCCGATCGGGACGGGGGCGTACAAGGTGGTGCAGTATGACGCGAACCAGCAGATTGTGGCACAGGTGAATGAGAATTACTGGGGGGATGTGCCGGATATTGAGCAGTTGAACATTATTGCGATGGAGCAGGATACCGCGTTTTCCAATGCGAAGTCCGGGCAGCTGGATGTGGCGATGGTAAGTTCCACCTATATCGACGAGCAGATCGACGGGATGCAGCTGAAGAAGCTGGAAACAATGGATGTCCGGAATGTCAGCCTGCCGACGCTGCAGCCGCAGAAGAAGAAGGACAGCAAGGGGAATGAGTACGAGGTTGGAAATGCCGTGACCAGCGACGTGGCAGTCCGGAAGGCGCTTTCGATCGGGATCGACCGCCAGGAGATCATCGACCATGCGTTCAATGGCGAAGGAAAGCCTGCGGTGAATTTCACGGACAACCTGCCCTGGGCGTCCACGGAAGACTATGAGGACGGGCGTGCGGAGGAAGCGCAGCAGATCCTGGAAAAGGCAGGCTGGGTGGACAGCGATGGCGACGGGATCCGGGAAAAAGGGAAGCAGGCATGTGCGTTTGACCTGATCGCGCCCGGAAATGACGAAGACCGCTACAAGCTTGCGGCGGCGCTTGCGGAAAACGCGAAGGAGCTGGGAATAGACATCCATGTACGCAATGAATCATGGGACGTTGCAGTGGAAGAAGAAAACCAGACGCCCATTGTCTGGGGCTGGGGGCAGTTCAGCCCGACCGTTATCTATTCCACCTATGATTCCGAAATGTTCCTGGAAGCGCAATATGCGAATGTGACGGGCTTCACGAGCAAGAAGTGTGACGCAGCAATAGACAAAGCATTTGCGGCAACGAACCAGGAGGACGCGAACAAAGCGTGGAAAAAGGCACAGTCCATCGGGGACAAGGAGTATCCGTATCTGTATCTTGTAAATATCGAGCATTCGTATTTTGTCAAGGACGGGCTGGATATCTCCGAGGCAACCCAGATTCCGCATCCGCATGGGCATGGCAGTCCGGTCATTTGTAATGTGAAGGACTGGGTGCTGGAAAGAGACGCGCAGTGATCCGGAAGGTTTGCGCGGAGGCGCTGCGGATGATCGTTCTGCTGTTTCTGGTCAGCTTCCTGGCGTTCGTACTGGTCGCAAAGTCTCCGATTGACCCGCTGGTGTCCTACATCGGCACGAACTCCACGCTGTCAGCCGAGGCGAAAGAGGAGATCAAAGCATACTGGGGGCTGGACCGGCCCATTCCGCAGCGTTATGGACTCTGGCTGCGCAATCTGTTCCATGGAGATCTGGGGACGTCCATGACCTATAAGAAACCGGTGCTGGCGGTGATCCGGGACCGGTTCTCTTATTCGATCGTCCTGATGCTGTTTGCATGGCTGCTCTCCGGAATCGCAGGGTTTGCAGCAGGCGTGGCCTGCGGGATGCGCCAGGGCAGCGTGTATGACCGTATGATGAAACTGTTTTGCCTGGCAACGAAGTCCGCACCGACGTTCTGGCTGGGACTTTTATTCCTGACGATCTTTGCCGTCCAGCTGGGCTGGTTCCCGATTGGCATGGCGGTGCCGATGGGGAAGCTGGCAGAAGATGTCACGCTGGGCGACCGCATTTATCATCTGGTACTGCCTGTCGTGACGCTGGCGGTTGCGAATATGGGAGAAGTTGTCCTGTATACGCGGCAGCAGGTTGCGGAGATCCTGGACAGCGACTTTATCCTGTACGCCAGGGCACGCGGGGAGAGCGAGGGGCAGGTCGTTTGCCGGCATATCCTGCGGAATGTGTCGCTTCCGGCGATCACGCTGCAGTTTGCTTCATTCAGCGAACTGTTTGGCGGAATGGCGCTTGCGGAAAATGTCTTCGCATATCCGGGAATCGGGACAGCGACGACGGCCGCGGCGATGAACGGGGATGCCCCGCTGCTGTTGGGGATCGCGCTGGCATCGGCATTGTTTGTGTTTGTTGGCAACGCGGCGGCGAACGGGCTCTATGGAATCCTGGATCCAAGAATCAGGGAGGGAGAACGATGAGGGGCAAAAACCGCCGGACATTGGCGGCGATTTGGATTTGCCTGGCCGGTGTGTATCTCCTGGGAATATTCTTCTGGGGGCTCATGATGGATCCGGCGGAATACGGCGTGGATTATGGCCAGAAGATGCTTGCGCCCAGCGCGGCACATCTGTTCGGGACAGACGCGATGGGGCGGGATATGTTCAAACGCTGTATCAAAGGGCTGTCAAACAGCCTGGTCATCGGCGTGGCGGCATCGCTGTTCAGTTCGTTTGTGGCGCTGGTATTCGGGATTGCTGCGGCGCTTCTGGGCGGCTGGATGGACCGCTTCGTGAAACTGGCGGTGGATCTTTGCATGGGGTTGCCGCATCTG
>CADBTO010000140.1 GCA_902797565.1 uncultured Lachnospiraceae bacterium | reverse complement strand
CGCCGCCATAGGGATCATCTTCCTTCTGGATGATCGCCAGGCTTGACATGGCGCCGCCCACATGCTTTTGCTTCTCCAAAGGCTTCTTGATCGTGATCTCCCGTGACCGCAGAAGGTCGCCCCATGAAAAATGTTCAAAATCCATCTGGCCTTCTTCACCGACATCCGAAAGCCCCGCCGACAGCGCATCCCGGTCACTGAGTGCCTGCATCATGGCTTTGCGTACCAGATCTTTCCGGATTGCACCCTCCTCCGTTTTCCCGCCGCCTTTGTCCAGATACTTTGTGCAGGCCTTGATTGCTTCCTCAAGCTTCCCCAGCAGGCGCTGCCCCTGCTCCGCAAATTCCTGGTAATCGGCAGGCTGCGGCGGAAGATTCAAAAGCGTCTCGGAGACTTCGCGAAGCGCCGTTCGTACATTCCGGAATTCCCTGCTGTCTCTGAAAAACGATATCCCGCCTTTCTTGGAATCCTTTAATTCCTGCTGCATATTCTGATAATCCACGGACATCTGTTCCGTCACCGCAAGCGGGATCTGCTCCTGCTGCTGCAGAACGTTCTGCTGCACCTGGTGTGGTACCTGCTGCTGCACCGGATGATGCTGCACTTGCTGCTGCACTGGATGATGCTGCAGTTCCTGGATCTGATTTACATCACTCATACGCTCATACTCCAATTTCTTTCATTTGTCTATCTGACTTATTTGTTCTTCACAATCCGCTTCGGAACATACACCGCAATCGACACGCCATCCATACCTTCTCCCATCTCCGCTGCGTTCTTCCCAACGCACACGCCCTGCGTCTGCCCGATGTTCCATGCAGCCTCTGTCTGCATCTTTTTCACACCGAAACCATCTTTTTCGCTATAGGTCAGATTGCTGTACTCTTTTTTCAGTTCCTCTGGATCCTGCAGCTTTTCAAACCAGGTCAACTCAATGGAATTCCCGGCCTGCTTCCTGTCCATGATCTGTCCCACCGTTGTATTATAGTGCGTTCCTCCTAAAGAATCATAGATCGTCACCGTTTCTCCGTCAATTCCTGTAATCATACGGTAATGCTGCACATTCTCTTTGTTTTGTGCAAGGAAGCCAACAAAATTCCCCTGTGAAAGGACCTTATATACCTGGTTCATAAACACAGCCTTCTGGTTGTTGTAGATAACCGCTTCCTGCGCGATCTGCTCCCGGCTTTTGTTCCCTTTCCGCAGTGCCGGCAGCGTGATCAGCATCCGCTTCATCTGCGCATCCGGACGCTTCTGCAAAAAGAAATCCGCCACCTCAAAGATATTCCCCATCGTCTTCTTCTTAGGCCCGGCATAATCCGTTATCGCTCTGTATGCAGCGGAATAGTCTCTCTGGTCCATCTCCACGCCCATATCCCGGATCTCATTCAGGGTGCGCAGCTTCGGCTCAAACGACCGCACATGCTCCTGCTTCATGATCTGTTCCCGGCTGATCGCGCCGTCCGTATTCTTCACAAACTGGTTGTACAGCCCCGCTGCCGTACAGCACCAGCAGTTATTCGTGGTCTGGCTTTCATACGGTACGGAAGGTTTGATGCTCAGCTTGTGTCTCGGAACGTTTACCGGTTTCACCTGCTTCTGGACTCCCAGTCTTCCGATCCCTTCCCGGGAAATCCAATACCCTGCCAGCCAGTCAAAGGCGCGGGCAAGTTCCACGTCCGTCCCCTGCTTCCACAGCCAGCGGCTTGGATCATCAAAACTTGGCTGCTCCCCCACATCCTTCGTACAGAATTTCCGTTCCAGAAGCCCGCTGGCGCTCCGGATCTTCCCCAGCTCCTCCACGCTGTCCGGAATCCGGTATCCATGTTTCTGCAGAACCTGCTCATAAGTCTCCCGGAACCGTTCCGGATAATCCTCGATCCGTTGGAGCTTGTGTTCTGCAGCAATATCTGCCGTGATCTGTTCTGAAAACACATCCACATAGACCCTGCGTTCTGTCTTGACCTTCCCTTTGGAATCCCTCACCTGGACATGCACGACCCGCTCCTTGTCGTTCGCATACATCCCTTTTCCTGCCTCGAAACGATCCTCGTGTACGTTCTCGTTGATGATGTTCTCATTGATGATGTTTTCGTTGATGATGTTTATCTTGTTCTCGTTTATCTTATTATTATCAGACTTCTTCTCGTCTGTCTTGTTCTCGTTGATTTGATTCTCGTCTTCCTTCTTCTCGTCCTCTTTTTTCTCGTCTTCTTTCTTCTCGACTTCTTTCTTCTCGTCTTCTTTTTTCTCGTTGTTCTTCTCTTCGTTCTTCTCTTCTGTCTGGTCCTTCGTGTTAATGCCCAGTTCCTTCTCCCGTTCAATCGCCCTGGAAAGCTCTTTCGTCAGCGTCTGGATCTGCTCCATAACGGCAGGTGTCATCGCCCGGCTGAACAGCGCCGAAAGCTCGGCCCGGATCTCCTTTGCGCTTCTCAAGCTCTCCTTTTCCTCAGGCTCAGACTTCTCAATGAATTCCTTCTCTTCTTCCACTTCATTGCTGGTGTATTCGTCACCGGCCATATACATATCTTCCTGCTGCCGATCGTCATAATCTTTTCCAAAGCCCAGCCCTGTCCACTCTTTCTTCAGCTTGCCAGCAATCGCATTACCAAGGTCTGACCAATATTCTTTTGTGGTGGCAAAGAACTTCCGGCTTTTCATCTTGGGATCATCGCTGAAAAGTCTGGATGCCCCAACCGCCACTGGCTCCACAAGCCAGGATGTCGGCAGAATCAGCGCGGACTTCAGAAGACTGCGCGCCATATGCCGCGACTCATCATAACCTGTCCAGCCCCGTGTCAGGCTATAATCCACCTTCCAGCGCTTCTCGCTCCTGAACAGGCGCATCGCCCCGTTCGTAATCCAGGACATCACTTTCAGCGGAGCTTTTATGACCTTTCCGCCAAGCGTCAGGGTATTGACTCCCAGCATCACACCCGCTGCAACCGTCCGATCAAGAAATCCACCGATCCCGTTTCCCACGATCTCCATCCGGTTCCACCAGTTGTCCCCAACGGCACTCCACCACTCGCTGCTCATCGTCTTGACTTTGTTCTTTTTCAGCGCAAGATTCCGCTCCGTGATCGCGTCCTTGCTCTTAATCATCCCCAGCCAGGTGGGAAAGTTCCCCTCAGCCTCCACTTCATCATCACGGGAATCTGCCACCATCCTCCGAAAATCAGACAGCATATACCTGCGGTTGTCCGCTTTCAAAAGCTCGTGAATCTCCTTGACCTGAGCAAGCCGTGCTTTCCCCCGCTGCGACTTGAACACAGAGAATTTCATCGTTGTATAGGCATCGATCTCCAGCATCAGATTATTGTACAGCCGGTTCATGAGCTTGCGATGATCTGCTGAGATAATGTCTTTTGTGTGGGACGCAACCACAAGCTCCTGATTCTTTTGCTTCTCGCCCAGCTTGCCCCGTGCCTCCACCTCTGCCTTCACGGACAGGTATTCCTTCAAAAGCAGCTTGATCCGCTTCATATTTCTGGAATCCCGCACATTGACATTCACCTGATCCAACTGGAAACCAATTCCGTATTTTTTGTAGTCCTTCTTTGCGGACTCATATTCCTTGATTTCCGCTTTCTCCTGCCTGCGCTGCCGCTTCTTCATCTCCCTCGAAGAAAGCTTTTTAACCTTGATCGCCTTCTTCGGCACTTCCACAGGAATCTTTTGCTCCTGCAGCTCAGGAACCTGCTGCTCCATTCCCTGGGGCGGCACCACCCCCGCCCCGGAAACAGCCTGGGTTCCCTTTTTCACTTCATCGGTCTGAATCTGTGTCTTGATCTCATTGGCCTTCGGCTGATTTACCTGTTGATTTTTTAAATTTGGCATATCCTATCTCCTACCCGGAAACTTCCATTATGAAAATTATGAAATATGAAATTATGAAATTCCACTCATAAACATCTTTCTCAAATTTGAAAGGGCATCTTCCGTAAGATCCGCTTCCGTCAAATCCTCATCTGCAAGCTTATCCGAAAGCCCCAGCTCCTGCCGCAGACGCTCCCACTGCTGTGCGGTCACAACATCATAATCCGCCGGTGCCGCCAGAATCCCTTCATATGTGGTCATCAGCTGCGCAGCCGGACAGAGCTTCTGCATCAGTGCGATTCCTTCTTCGCTATAGAAGGTTCCCATCAGCATTCTGTCCCTTTCCCCCCGCTCCCTGACCTTGGTATAGGCGAAGCAAAGCAGCTCCAGCATCTTTCTTGCGTCCGATTTTACGCGCACGGACAGAACTTCCAGGCGCAAATTCCCGCTCGGAAACCGGTGTAAAAGGAGCAGTCCGCGAATGCTGTTTTCTCCCAGAAGGACACAGCTTGCCTCCGTGTCATAATATTCCAGCGGCGCTTTCAAAAGATGCTGGAAGCTTTCATCCTGCAATCCCTTCAAATAATGGGAAATCTGGTACCCTGCTTCCTTTCCCAGCTTCTTGATCGAACATATGTTCGATTGTATTCCCACATTTTTTCCAGCCTTTTCGAAGATTCCACTTTGCTCCACATCCTGTATTGCCAATAAATAATCCTGTCCCACGCCCACAGAAAAATCAAACTTCCATGAATCCAAAAAGGCTTCCAAAATGGCAAACTCTTCTTCCTCTTCCCTGCGCTCGATCGGATCCTCCGGGATAACCGGCGTCACTTCCACTGAAACATGGGTTCTGGGATTTTTCAACGCAAACTGGAGCAGCTGCGCCATCAGAAAATTCCCCACGCCCCGCGACCGATAGGCATCTCCCACATAAATCCAGTCAATCCGGAGCACCGGGATGCCGGTAATTGGTGCAATGTCAATATGGTACACTGCCGCCCCTGCTGCCCAGCTCGCCCCGTCTTCCCGACGGAGCGCACCCAAGGCAAACTTTTTTCCAATACGTACATCATCCAGAAGCTCCTCCGGAAGATACTGCGCAAATGCATCCAGGTTTTCGGCGGAGACATTCGTGACAATGTTCCAATACTTTTCCACAAAGGTCTCCCCCAGCTTCAGACCCGTAAGAAGCCGATCTTTTCCAAAACCTGCCAGAGGATTTACGACCTTCGCCATCTCAAAGCAGGTATCCATCAGGGAAAGATATGCCGCTTCCATCGCATCGAAGTCCTTCTTCCCATGCCCCATCTCCAAGATGTTCAGGAACGCCAGCTTGTCTGCAAAGGCCTCCATGAGCGTATCGTCGTATTCTAAGATTGAAATAATGTCCTCCTGTTCTCCAGAGGATTCCAGCAGCACCCCCAGGGATTCCCCGATAATCTTCGCTGTTTCCTCGATTTGCGCTTCGTTTTCTTCCATCCAGCTTTTCACGCCGCATCCTCCCGGAAAAAGGTTCCGAATTCGGTCAGCACATGTTCATAACTCCGATACTGCTCGCTGCTCCCTCCCATTCCTGCAAACAGAAACGCAGCCAGCTTCCTTCCCGCTTCATTGACCGGCAGGGCCGAAAGCGCTGCCTCACCGGATGCCTGCTCTGCCATCTTGCCCGCAGACCGAGCGAGCATAGCGACAAGCGCCTTCTTGTCTTCAAAATTCGGCTCCATATAGACAAAACAGTTTTCATATGCCTGCTCGCCCGTCCGGGCATTGAGCACACAGCCTTTGATCCTGCCATCCTCATCCAGCAGGAATACACTGCTTTCCCCATCCAGCTCCGTCCGCGTAACCGGAGCATATACGCCCAGCCCATTGAACTGCCGCAAAGTGCGCTCCGGAAGCTCTGCCAGTGAAAGAAGGCCCTTAGATGCGCCTGCTGCCGCATAGCGTTTTACCACAGGCTGCGCAAGAAACTCACGCACTTTGCAGGTATAGGCATCACTTTGTTCCACGATCTTGAATCCAACATAGCGCAGGAACGCATCCAAACCTTCCCAATCGCCCGCATCCCGGCTTTCCTGGACGCGCAGCGCCATCACCCCACCAGCAAGCAGATCTGCATACGCAAATTGCAGCCGCGCCAGCATCTCGTAAAAAAGATCCGAACCAATCCGCTTCCTCTGATGCGCGGAACTGACGCCAATGCTAAGCAGCTCCGGCCCTGTGATCTGTGGATCGACCACCGCCAGTCCAAGGATCCCCACCGCTTCATCCGCAGCTGCCAGGAACAGAAAGCTTTCAAAGTCCGGATCCTCTGTCAGTCCCGGTATCAGAAGGTTTGAAAACTGCCTTGCCTGCTTTGCTGAAAGTTCCAAATATTTCATACTGACCACCCTCATATCTCTCAATGCCTGATCCAGCATCCTGTATCATCATATTGTTGGGCCATTGTCCAGCCACTTGTTGTCATTCGCACCGGGAATCGTTTCCAGATAAATCTTCCAGCTTGCTTTGCTTCCTAATTTGATGTCCCGCTCCTCGCCCGGCTCCCCATCGTTGAAATATGCCCGGATCACCTTGAATTTCGTCCCTGCGTTCAGCAGGAGCTCGCGCTCATTCCCCCGGCTTCCATTCCCGGTCAGGTTGATTCCCTGCGTGCCTTTCCTATTCAAGATGATAAACTCCACGCCGATCTCGTCTTCCTCTCCTGCCGGATAAGTCCCCGTCCCAACAGAAGTGGAGCAGAGCCCCTTTTCAACCATCGTAACATCCTCTCCGGATGAAAGCTTCTCCTTAAGCGATGCTTTCACTTCATCCATGGTCAAATTTTCCGGATCATTCAAGCCCAGCATATACGCCACGGTTTTCGGCCCGTCCCATCGGATCCCGCGGCGGGAAACAATATCTCTGGATAGCGGCGCTTTTTCCAGCCACTTTACAATTTTCTTCGCATCCTTCCCGAAACAGCGGGCTCTGGGAGAAACATCTCCCTCTTGCCGAAGGAAAGCATTGATACTGTTGCATACATCCGTCCGCATGATATAGTTTGAGACCAATCCAACTCCCCCGGAACCAGCAAGCTTCGCAGATTTTATGATTTCCAGTTTGGAAATCTTTTTTTCGCGCTCCATAAATTCCGGATTCTCGTCCTGCTCCAGCATCTGATCCATCACATCCGGATCTGCCTCGATCTCTTGATAGCCGCCGCTTTGCAGGCCCTCTTCGATGTACGCGTCTATCTCATCCAATTCCTTGACAGCAAACAAATCCTCCTTCGACATCTCATCGAAGGTTTTTCGCTTCCCCTTTTTGTCTTTTTTCTTATCTTTTTTGCTTTCTTTCGCTTTCTCTTTCTGGATCAGGCTGTTTTGGGGCACTTCCCCATAGATTTCATGCTCCTGCACGCCCATCATCCCTGCCAGCGCACTCTTCCAGGATTTGCCCGCCTCGGTCTTATCCCAGGACTTCCGCTGTTTCTCGAAGGACTTCATCTTCTTTTTATAGCCCTTCTTTTTCCAGTACCCCAGCCTGCGGATCTCGCCGGCATTCTTTGGTATGAACCTTGGAACCGGCGGCTGCTCCATTGCAAGGAAGCCCTGGATCTGCTCCTCCGTCACTTCTTTTTCTTTATAGGAACGAAGCCGCGCCACGACCGCCTTTGTCTCGGTCGGCATCTCGCCATCCAGGTCCAGTCCGCCCCGCTCCATATAAAACTGCATCCCGCCCCGCAGGCTTGAAAGGTTCGCGGATTCCTGTTTTTCCACAACCTCGAAGCCTTCAAACTCCTGCCGGGTCTTCTGCAGCTGCCCTGCCTTGTTTTTCCGACACATTGCTTTCCCCTTTCTGGTTTTTATGCCCATGCGTTTGGATGCGCCTGCGTTTTTCCGCACCCTGCAGCATCCTTCACTTTATGCCGCCTGGTTCTGGTTCTGCGATCGCTGCTCCACCTCGGAATCAGACGCACGGAGCTGTTCCCCGTTCTCTGCCGCGTAGCGCTGCTGCTGCAGCTTCTGGATGAAATCCCCATATTCCCTCACAAGCGAATTTTTACGCGCAAGAATACGATCCTTCATATCCAAATAATCCGCCTGCTTCGGGTACTTCTGATGCAGCATCTCGTCAAACAGCCCGATGTAGGCATTGTCCGGCATATTCTGGATCCTCTGGGCATTTTCAAGCATCGGCCGGAAGTCCAGCTCCTTAATCCGCCCCTGCGCATACTCGCGGAAGAAGATATTGTACAGCGTATCATTGCTGTGCGGGATGTACTCCGTGCTCATATGCTGCGCCCCGCGGTCCTTGATGAAGGAAAATGACGCCTCCTTGTCGAAGGAAGACAGATGCATGTCTGTCCGGTGCAGGAAGTTTTCTCCCTTGGTATCGAAGTTGCAGAGCAGCCAGTCGAGCGTATGCTCGCGCAGGATCTCCCCCTTCATCTGCGCATCCAGCGTATCAGTCGGTGCTGCCTGCCATTTGAACAGATCCACACGGACTGATTTGTCACACTGGTCGATCTTCTCCTGGAAGGAACCCAGAACCTCGTTATTCGCATTTTTCGCCGTAAAGGCCTCGATCGCATATCCCCGACACACGATCTGCTGCAGCTTCGATGCCGCCTCTGTCACGAGCGCTCCCTGCACCTTCTTTTTCCCGACACAGTTCACAGCCTCCTTGTACAGGTACTGCTTGTATTTCGGCTTCCCGTTCTCAATGATCTGCTGCCCGTCCTCTCCCAGTATGGGCTGGTTGCGGTCTTCGAAGATATACATGGGCTTCGTCCCGCCGAAGAATGCACGGCCCACATTCACCAGATCCTTGTTCCCGGTCCGGTATCTTGCACCCTCAATCGCAAGCTCCGTTGGCTTATAGAGGAATTTTTTCACGAAATCAAATCGCTGGTGCCGCTTGTATGTATCAAGTTCCCGTTTCCGTTCCACCGGATTTTCGATCTGCTCGATCTTGTTCCGCTTGAGCAGCTGGTGCTGGCGGATCTGCGCCTCCTCTTTCGCCCGGTATGCCTGTTTCAGTTCCTTTTCCTTCTCGACTGAGATGGACGGGATGTACTCATCATACGCTTCCGCCAGCTGCCGCGCTGCTTCCGCCTCAATCTCCCGCTCCCGCACATCCGTATAGGCATGCGCCCGCTTCGCCTCCGCGATACTCAGCTTGCGCTGAATCTCGATCTGCTTCTTCCGATCCTCCAGGTTCGACTGCATGATCGGCTGAACATGGGCATGCCGGGCAAGCCGGGAGTCGATATCATTCGATACGTTCGCCAGCTTCGTCTGCAGCTCATTGATCTGCGTGTCCAGCTTCTTATCCGAACGGCTTCTCCTGTGGACCGTGGCAGGCGGTGCCTGCTCCTGCACCGGTACATTTTCGATGATTTCAAAATCATCGATCTGAAGCTGCTGCGTTTGCTGCTGGAGCTGTTCCTGCTGCTGGTTCTCCTGCTGGATCGGTCCCTGGAAGGACATCCGGCGCTGATGCTGCTGCAGCTGCTGCGGCGGCATATAGACGGACTTGCTCCGCTGACGTGTCTGGTTCTGCTGGAGCTGATTTGAATCTCCCATGATTTATCTCCTTTACATATCCTTTGATTCTATTTCTGATTCCAGATAGCTGTTTTGGGGCAACGGAAAATCCCCAATGTCCCAGACAGCGGAAAAACAGGTTCCCATCTGCTTCTTTTTCGGAAACAGGTATGCGATCATGCGCTCTGCCTCCTGGCGGACAGCGGTCATGCGGATGCCCTTGATCTCCGGTATGCTCGCTGCCCCTCCCTCAAACATGATGTCATACACCAGCGCAAGCAGCCGCAGCAGCACCGCATCCTTCCCCCGCTGCGCCCAAAGGTAGGTCAGCTGGAACACGCCCGGATTCGCATCATATTGGAAAAATACCGCTGCAAGCGGATCCTCCTCCTTCCCAATAAAGCAGCACAGCTGCCGCACCGCCGTATCAGCTTCCCCTATGATCGCCGTTGAAACACCCACTTTTTTCAGGATCGCGCGCTGCTTGTAGGTGGACCGGTCATAGAACTTCGAAAGCCCCGTCCGCTCCCTTCCTGCATGCTGCTTTAGGACGGAGTTCTTCAGCTGGTCTACACTGACATAATACGCATTCCCATGATCCCCGTCCGAATCCCGGGAACAGCTGAAGCAATACAGGCTTTCAAAGAAATCCACCCGCTCGTCCTCTTCCGCATCCCCTTCCACAAAAAAATCCAGGAAGATGGGGGTTGCATCCCGATCCGCCAGCCGGCAGAGCCGGTCCACCAGGATGGTTCCGATGCCCTTCCGGCGCTCCGAATCTGATACCGCCAGATACTGGATCTGGATGGATGCCCCATCATACTGGAACAATAGGACTCCGCAGGCCATCCCGTCCCGGACAGCCCCCAGGCCCTGCCTTCCTCCTTGCCGGAAGGCTTCCTGCTCCTCCTCCGATATGATCGGAAGGAAAAACTTCAAATTTTCTTCATTCACTGATACGACGCTTACCTGTGCCATCTCGTTTCCTTCTCCAATTCTAAAAAGATCCATGCAAAAAACTTTTTGTGGAATAGTATAACATACCTTTCTACACAAATTCTATACAATTCCTGCAAAACCAGCTTGCAGAAGAACGGTTTTTTTATTGGCGTACCAGGATTCCGGAAAAACGATTCCCGCGCTGCCTGTAGAATGGGGTATTTTGAGTTGCAGTATTAGGATGCTATTACGACTTGCTTCTCATTTGTTTGCAATTTGAATTATAGAATAATCGAATTATTTGACATGACGAATTTTTCAGTATTCTGAAGCAGAAACGCTATGTACTTCCGCATGTCCTGGCGAAT
>CADBTO010000139.1 GCA_902797565.1 uncultured Lachnospiraceae bacterium | reverse complement strand
TGAGCGTAACACACCACCTGGCAGAGTCTGGAAAGCCGCGGAGCACGGAGTGGATTGTGCAGCATTATGGCTCCTATGCGGTGATGTGGATCTGTGCGGCGCTGATGCTGAGCTACGCAGTCCGGTTCCTCCAGGGGAAAGAGAAGCGGAAGGGGCTTGGCTATGCGCTGCTCTGGCTGTTTTCTCTGATCTGCCTTGCGTTCGGGATCAGCATCGGACATACGGATATTCTTCAGGGAGAACAGATCCTGACTTTTATTACAATGGAAGTTTTCGTATTATGCCTGTTTGTCTGGAGGCCCGCGGCGGTTCTGGTGATTTCGGTCCTGACATTCGGGGGCTTCTATGCCTGGTCCGCATCGAGTATGGAGATGACTTATGCGACCCAGGTCAATCTGTTCACGCTCTGGCTGACCGTGTTTATGGTCGGGATCCATGGCTATCACCAGAGGCTTCTCGAAGCCAAGAAGGATGAAAAGCTGGAAGAGGCTTCCGGCCATTTCCAGCATCTGTCGACCCATGATGACCTGACGGATATCATCAATTTCCGTGCGTTCCAGCAGGAAACACAGGAAATCATTAAAAAAGAATTTGATAAGCGCATCATGGCGTTTCTGGATCTGGAAAATTTCAAGTTTTATAATGAACAATATGGATTCTCGGAAGGAGATGCGCTGCTGAAACAAGTGGCATCGGCCGTGTCGGAAGTGTTTGCCGGTGACCCGGTGGCGCGGTTTTCGGATGACCATTTTGTTGTACTTGCAAAACTCTCTGATTACGAAGAGAAATTAGAAAAGATAAAAGAAGAATTAAAAAATATCCATGGAGAGGACTGGCTGAATCTGAACGTCGGGCTCTGCCGTCCCCGGAATGAAAACGATGATATTTCCGTGATCTGTGACGAGGCGCGGATTGCCTGCAATTCCATCAAACGGATGTATGACCGTTATGTCTGTGAATATGATGCGGCAATGGACAAGAAGCGCCGCGAGAAACAGTATGTAATGAACAATATTGACCAGGCGGTGCGCAATGGTTATATCAGGGCTTATTATCAGCCTATCGTCAGCTGTAAAGACAGAAAGCTTTGCGGCCTTGAAGCGCTTGCGCGCTGGGACGATCCGAAACGCGGCCTGCTGCCGCCCTTCGTGTTCATCGAGCCGCTGGAAGAGCACCGGCTGATTCACAAGCTGGATCAGGAGATTATCCGCCTGGTTTGCAGTGATTATGCAAAGGGAAAGGGCGGTGTGCTGGAAAATATTCCTGTTTCAATAAACTTTTCACGACTGGATTTTGAACTGTATGATGTGCCGAAGGTTCTGACCAAGTATGCAGATGAATATGGCGTCCCGCACCATATGCTGGACGTGGAGATCACGGAAAGCGCGATGACTGAGGTACAGGAAGAACTGAAGGCGGATATGGAAGTGCTGCGCGGGCTGGGCTATAACCAGTGGCTGGATGATTTCGGCAGCGGTTATTCCTCACTGAATGTACTGAAAGATTTTTCGTTTGACGTGCTCAAGATCGATATGGTGTTTCTGCGCGGCTTTCCGCAGAATGAGAAGACGCGCCCGATTATGATCAACACGGTGAAAATGGCAAAGGCACTTGGGATGACGACATTGACCGAGGGCGTGGAGACGGAGGAGATGTTTGATTTCCTGCGTTCGATTGGCTGTGACAAGGCGCAGGGATACTATTTTGGAAAGCCGATGACGCGCGAGGAGCTGCTCGCAAAGATCGAGGCGGGGGAACTGATGGTTTAGGGGAATGCAATTGCGCTCGGGAGTTTTTCATGAAGCAACGAACAAAGATCTGTAAGAATATTGAAGAGACCCTGGATTTCTACCGGGAGATCAGGCAGACAAAGGAATACCAGCAGGCAAAGGCCCGGCTGCTGAAGATCCTTGTGCCTTTTTCCGGATCGCAGGAGATCGGGCATTTCCTGTCCCTGGTGCGTTTGGAAGTTCCGGAATGCCGGATTACCGGGATGAGTGTGGGCGTGGTGCGTGAGGATTTGCTGTGCAAGTATTTTGAAATAGTTTCGTCCAGCGAATCATACGAGCATACAAAAGAAATTATGTCTTCTTTTATCTTTTTTGATGAGACGGGCATTGAAGTTTACAGCTACAATCCGTATCAGACCAGTATGCAGGACGCGGGGGTGAAACTGGCAGAGCGGATCCGCAGCGCGGCGGATGTGCAGGCAGTGGAGATCTTCTGGGCGGGCGTTGGGATGGATGTCCATGAATTGCTGGGGGAGATAGATGGGAATGGGATTCCGGTTTTTGGCGCGATGGCAAGCTCGCTGATGAATATCAATGCGGAGGACGGCTTTTCGTTTGAAAATCTGCCGCGGGTGTTTTCAGAATCGCGCGTGTTGGAATTTGGCGTGGTGGCGGTGCTTTACCGGGGCACGTCCCTGGTGGTGCATCTGGATTACCATCTGGGCTGGAAGCCGATCGGCAAGATCATGCATTTTACGGCAACAGACGGGCATTACTGCCTTCGGACAGTGGATGGAAACCCGGCTGTTTCGATTTATGAAAAATACCTTGGCGTCAAGGCGGACGAGTATTTCATGTCCAACGTGTGTGAGTTCCCGATTGTGATAAGACGCGGGGATCGCTATGTGGCAAGGAACCCGATTGCGTTTGATGAAGACGGCTGCCTGTATTTCTGGACGGACATCCAGGAGGGGGAGGCATTCAAGCTTTCTTATGCCAGTTCGGCGCAGATGCTTGCGGATATGGAGATGTACGCGCGATGCATGCAGGAATTTAACCCGGAGGCTCTGTTTTTGATCGTCTG
>CADBTO010000138.1 GCA_902797565.1 uncultured Lachnospiraceae bacterium | reverse complement strand
TCAGACTCGTCAAAGTCCTTATAGATCGCCTGGAGAACCGTATTCATAAAATCTTCGCTGTCCATGTATTTCACACACGGGTCGATGATATAGTAGTCGATCAGCTCCAGCGTCCCGTCCACATACACCTGCATCATTGCATCGTTATCCAGGAATTTCTTAAACGCCTTGTCAGACATATCCTCGATAATGAAGCCATAAATCTTCTTGCAGAGGTCATACATCTGGACCTCATACTCTTCCGCGTCCGGGCTTTCCTTCAGTGCCTCGTTGAGCGCGTCATTGAGCTCATGGACAACCTCCGCGCGCTCCTCCGCCAGCTTGGTTTTCTTCTTGTCCTTCGTGGTCTGTTCCGTCTTGACCTTCTTGTCCTTCTTCTTGCCGGACTTTTTGATCAGCTTCTGCCAGTCCAGGTTCCCGGACTGGATTTTGTACTTCTTCTTGTAGTAACTGTCCAGCTTGTGGTCCTTGTTCATCTCCTTGCTGCCAATCAGGAAATAATCATAACTGAGCGTGTTGCTCGGATCATCCCAGGTCGCATCAATATAATACCACTTGCCCTTGATCTTGACGATGTTCCATGCATGCGGGCCGCCTGCATCACCAGTCACATAATGCGCCGTGACACCTGCATCTGTCAGCAGCTTGTACATCATCAGCGCATAACCCTGGCAGACCGTGCTGTGCTTCGATGCCACCAGCCCGCCATAAGCAGAATGGTCACGCAGGGAATGGTCATAAGAAACCAGACCCACCACATAATCATGAATGACCTTCACCTTTGCCGTATCGGACATCCCGGACACCTTCAGCTTCTTCAGGACTGCCTTCGATTTCTGACTGTCCTTCTTAACCTGGCTGGCGTTTTCCGTATAATTCAGCTTGCAGTTGAGAACAATCTGGTTCGAAGAATTGTAATACCCGGACCATCCCATGTACAGGATTCCGCCGCTGAGGAAATCCGCGTCGTCACTGGTTTTTTTATCATCAATTTCCCCTAGATCCGTGTAGATCGTCTTCGATGGAATATTATTGACATTTCCCCTATATACGATTGAAAATGTTTTTTCACGCTTTACCGCATGCTTTTGAAACTCTTTGATAAAACTCTTCCTGTCCGTTGCCACTGCGCCCTTTTTCAGCGCGTCCTTTGCCATCACATCGAAGGTTTCATCGCTGACCTTATATGTCTTCAGCGGTTCGATGTGGACCAGCGAATTTCCTGCCGCGCCTGCCTCCTGCGCCCCTGCCTCCTGCGTTCCAAGCACGATGCCCAGCATCGCGGCGCAGCAGATCACAGCCGCCAGAAAAATTTGCCGTATCGTTTTTTTCATAAACCGAAACTCCTTTGTGTTGTAAAATTTGAATGGTAACTTACGAGAAGAAGCCTTTCTTTTTCTTCTTCTTGGCGCCCGGATCCCCGCCGGAAAGCGATGCTCCCGCGAGCGCATCATAATCCCGCAGTGCATCCTTTGCATCGCGTGAAAGGTTCGTGGGCACATCCACGACCAGCGTCACATACTGGTCGCCCCGCTGAGCCTTGTTGCGCAGGGACGGGACACCCTTGCCGCGCAGGCGGATCCGTGTGCCGGTCTGGGTTCCTGCCTTGACTTCATAAGACACCTGGCCGTCCAGCGTGTCAATCAGCGTATCGCCGCCGAGCACCGCCACCGGGAAGGAGATCTTCGCCTGCGAATAGATGTCATAGCCATTGCGGACAAAATCCGGATGCTCTGCCACAACCACTTCCACGAGCAGGTCTCCACGCGGTCCGCCATTGGCCCCCGGCTCTCCTTTCTCCCGGATCCGCACTGCCTGTCCATTGTCAATCCCGGCAGGAATGGACACAGAAATCTTCTTTCGCTTCGACACATAACCGCTTCCATGGCAAGACGTACACTTGTCCTTGATCATCTGCCCCGAACCCCCGCAGTCCGGACAGTCCATGACACGCTGCATCGTGCCGAACAGGGACTGGGTTGTTGCCGTGATCCGCCCCTGCCCGCCGCAGCGGCTGCATGTTGTTTTAGACGTCCCGGGCTTCGCGCCGGAGCCATGGCAGGTCTCGCATTCCTCCTTCAGATTGATCTCCAGCTCTTTTTCACAGCCAAAGACCGCATCCTCAAAGGAAATATGCACACGCGCACGCAGGTTCGCGCCGCGCATCGGCCCGCTCCTGCTGCTCCGTCCGCCCATGCCCATACCACCGAAGAAGTCCCCGAATAGATCTCCGAAGATATCCGTGAAATCCATACCGGAAAAATCAAAGCCGCCGCCACCGCCGCCGCCTTCAAAGGCTGCATGCCCGAACTGGTCATATTGCCGCCGCTTGTCCGGGTCTGACAGCACGGCATACGCTTCGGAAGCCTCTTTGAACTTCGCTTCCGCGTCCTTGTCTCCGGGGTGCATATCGGGATGGTATTTTTTTGCCAGGTTCCGGTATGCCTTTTTGAGTGTCGCTTCGTCCGCGGACTTGTCCACCCCCAGAACCTCATAATAATCTCTCTTCTGTTCTCCCATAATTCTTCCCTCTATCTAAAGGCTGCTACAGGCTGGCAGCCGCAAAGCAAACCAGCCCACGCCGCATAGGAGGGGCAAAAACCCCTCCTGCAAGTTACTCCTTAAACCTCTTTGAAATCTGCATCCACCACGTCGTCGTTATTTCCTGCGGACGCGTTCCCGGCACCTGCTCCAGCACCGCCGCCCATGCCGCCCATTCCGCCCATTCCGGACATATCCGGGCCGGCACCGCCTGCAGCACCTGCCTGTGCGGATTCATACATCTTTGCGAACACCTTCTGTGCGCTCTCCTGCAGCTTCTCCTTTGCAGCCTTCATTTCTGAAACATCCGCATCGGTCATTGCCGCCGCATCCTGGTGCTTCTCCACCAGCTCCTTCAGCGCGTTCAGATCTGCTTCCACACTGGACTTATCCGCCGCATCAAGCTTGTCGCCCACTTCATTCAATGCGTTCTGGGTCTGCATCACAAACGCGTCCGCATCATTCCGGGCGTCGATCGCTTCTTTGCGCTTCCGGTCCTGTGCCTCAAATTCCGCCGCTTCTTTCACTGCGCGGTCGATCTCTTCATCGGACATATTGGAGCCCGCCGTGATCGTGATATGCTGCTCTTTCCCGGTGCCCAGATCTTTTGCGGAAACATTGACAATGCCGTTCGCGTCGATATCGAATGTAACCTCGATCTGCGGAACGCCGCGCCGTGCAGGAGGAATCCCGTCCAGACGGAACTGCCCCAGGGACTTGTTATCCCGTGCGAACTGGCGTTCGCCCTGTACCACGTTGATATCCACCGCGGTCTGGTTGTCCGCAGCCGTGGAGAAGATCTGGCTGTGCTTCGTCGGGATCGTGGTATTGCGCTCAATCAGCTTCGTTGCCACGCCGCCCATCGTCTCGATGGACAGGGACAGCGGAGTCACGTCCAGAAGCAGGATCTCGCCTGCACCCTCATCCCCGGCCAGCTTGCCGCCCTGGATGGAAGCACCCAGTG
>CADBTO010000137.1 GCA_902797565.1 uncultured Lachnospiraceae bacterium | reverse complement strand
TTGCGACGTTGGATGTCCAGCCACCTTCTCTCTCTGCAAAGGCGAAGAAAACGATGCAGGCAGGAGACCAGGCGCTGAAGGCGTATACGAATGCAAGGCTTCTGACCGAAAAGATGGAGGATGCGGCACAGAAGCAGGTTTCAGCTTCTGAAATGGAAAACATCACGAACCAATGCGCCGAGGCCTGGCGGGTGGCAATGAATGTGTCTTTTATGGCAGAAGGCATGAGCAATGAGCTGGAAAACAGCGTATCGGCAGCAAAAGGGGAAGCACAAAAAGAACTTCAAAGTGAACTGCAAAGAGAACTCCAAGGGAAGGCCCGGCTTTCTGTTTATGCGAATGGTGAAAAGAGCGACGAGGAGATCGCGAAAGAATGGGCGGAGAAGATTACGAAGATCTACGACGCCGGAAAACCCGGGAAACAGGTCCGTACGCTGGCGCAGCAGCTCGGCGTGGATGCGAAAGCTGCGTATGAACAGTTAAAGCTGGCGCAGGAGATCATCAAGGACGGCGCACTGAAAGATGCGGCCTATTACGACAAGCTGTACAAGGCAGCGGCGTTGACCAAGACGACGATGAAGGTGGCAGGTGCCATTACGTCCGTGATCGCCAGTGGCGGTGCAACGGCTCCGGCAGCATGGGCGACGACGGTGTCTGCGCTCACGACGACTTCGCTTTGCCTCAGCAGCGTGGATGCAGTGGTGGACGTGTACAAGACAGGATCTACGATTTTTCTGGGAGAAGACCATGTGTGTACCGTGCGGATGAATGACTTGGGTGACAAGACCGGGAAAGCGGCGGCATGGGCAGGGCTTTTTGCAGGAAACTGGACGAGTCCGGGCGTCGGCGAGTTCCAGTATATTGGGGACAGCCTGGTGGATTTGTACCAGGAAGGAAAGATCATGGGCGGCACATGGAACGCCCAGGCACTGAAATGGAAACTGTTTGTTGCAAATTCCAAGAACCCTGAGAAGGTGCGAATCGCGCTGCGCGAGGCTGGCGTTCCGGAATCAAAGATTGACGGGCTGGTGAAGGGGCTGGAAGAAAAGAAAGAAGCAGAAACGCTTGGCTGGGACAAGATTCCAGAGCAGAATCTGGATGAGTTGGTCGAGAAAACAGATGTGACTTCTGCTGCAAATAATCCGGAAGACGAGGTGAAGCAGGATTATCAGGAAGTGACGGGTGAAGTTTATACCGGAGAGGCAGCAGGCGCAGGAGGAGATACAGGGACGGGCACAGATACCGGAAAAGATACCGGGAAAGATACCGGGAATACGGGCAAAAATACTGAAGACCTGACGTGGTGGGAGAAGGCTCAGCTTTCTGATACGGAAATCAACCTCAAGACTGGTGAGAGAAAAAAACTGGTCTTGACGCTGGATGGTACGGATGTCAGCGAAAAGGGGACATGGAAGGCGTTTCCGGATGATGTGGTGACGGTGGACAGCAAGGGGAATGTGACTGCGGTCGGTGCAGGAGTTGGCCAGGTTTCGGTGCAATATACGCACGATGATCCGTCCCTGCCGCAGGAGTACAGAGATCATACGGTAGAATATACCTGTAAGGTGACAGTCAAGGGAGAGATCCATCTGAACCATACAAGCCTGTCATTTTCTACCTTTACAACCAAAAAGCTGGATCTGATTGGAGAAGATGGGAAGCCGATTACTTCTGGTGTCACATGGTCGGTTGATAGTACGAGTACCTTTACGATCGACGAGACAGGGCTTGTCACTTGCAATGGTCCTGGTTCAAGTATCAATGCGCCAAGCATCAGCTATACGGCGACGGCAACCTATGAAGGGAAGCAGTATACCTGCAAGCTGGTTTGGAAAAAGAGTATGCCGAAGATTGATTCCGGAGCAGAGGACACAGGTGGAGCAGCTCAGGATCCGTTTGATGGCGGGACGGTGGTGGTAGACAAAGAAGTGTAATTGAAATAAACGGATGTGGGGCGCAGCTTTCGGGCTGCGCCCTTTTGTGGTATGACGGGGTTCGCGGTGGGAAAGGCGGAAGATGGATTGACGTGTGTTTGCCGGACATGTTAAGATAAGAAGAAATAGATGGAAAAGTGAACGGTTTTATGATGAGCGTTCCTATTTCAAAAGAATTTGCGGCGTTCGTGAAGGAAAGTACGAATTACTATGTGATCATTACAAGACAACCGATTTACACGCTGCCCTATAGTATGATGGAGATTTATGGAATTCGATCATCTGGAAAATTTCACTATCCGGAGAAAATACCATGAATTGTATCCGATTTATGTGAGGGAAGTGGAGGAGGGTTGTTTTGCCGGCAGAGATCTGGTGCGAGGCATTGGGCCAGGAGAAATGTGTGTAAGGGATTGAAGATGAAAACAAGAGAAGAAGCGCTGCAGTTCGGCCTGTCCTTTCCGGACACGTACCAGGATGCTCCGTTCCACGACCCGAACTGGCAGCTTGTACGGTATCGGGGAAATAAGAAAGCATTTTTGTGGACGTATGAGCGGGATGGATTTGTCAATTTGAATGTAAAGGTTGACCCTGACAAGGCGTTTTTCTGGCGGCAGGTACATGCGTCTGTCCAGCCGGGTTACCACCAGAACAAGGACCATTGGAACACGATTATCCTGGACGGGACGATCCCGGAGGGGGATGTGAAGACCATGATTGCGGAAAGCTATGAACTGGTCAGCGACAGTCCATCCAAACGGATTTATGAAGCAGTGAAAAAAATCCCATATGGACGGGTTGCCACCTATAGCCAGATTGCAGAACTGGCAGGGGATCGGAAGATGGCGCGTGCTGTTGGGAATGCCCTGCACAAGAATCCAGACCCGGACCATATCCCGTGCTATCGTGTGGTAAATGCGAAAGGGGAACTCGCCGGCGGCTTCGCGTTTGGTGGTGGGGAAGTCCAGGCGGCGCTGCTGCGGGAGGAAGGTGTGGAAGTCCGGGACGGGAGGGTGGATCTTGCGGTGTACCAGTGGAATAGAGCACGAATATGAATGTTTTTTTTTGCAAATTGCGTGTAAAAATTTTGAATTTTAGTTTCCACCCAGTTTGCGCATACTGATTGAATTTGATATAATCAAACAAGTTGATAAAATTATGATAAAGTTATGAGAGGTAAGTCTATGGTACAAATCAGACCCGTTTCCGATCTGAGAAACAAATTTACTGACATTGAAAATATCGTTCAGACTGGCGATCCTGTATATTTGACCAAAAACGGCTATGGCACTATGGTTGTCATGAGCATAGAGGCGTACTCCCGCCTTACTGAGCCAGAGGAATATATCATGGATGTCGCAGATGAAGCAGCTGCTTCTACGGATGTAAGGCTGACCCATGAGGATGTATTCCACTCTCTTCGGAGGAAGATCAATGGACGAGAAACCCTGTAAATTAAGATATCTTCCTCTGTTCTATGAAGAGCTTGACCATAATGTGTCCTACATTTCCAACAATTTACAAAACTCTGCTGCCGCCAATAAGCTGCTGGACGATGTTGAAGCTGCTATATTGGAGCGATTGGAACAGAAACCGGAAATATTCGAGGCTTTACCCTCACGCAAAGACAGAATTCACCCGTACTATAGGATTTATGTCAGAAACTACATCATTTATTATGTTGTGCTGGAAGAAGATGGTCAGAAAATTATGGAGGTCAGACGGTTCCTGCACGCTCGCCAAGACCGTGACAATATGATATGATACCGTGCGTATTTGTTATATTCTGCTTTAATATTTTGCAAGTATCTGCACACATTGGCGTATGGCGTAGCTTTCGGGCTACGTCCTTTTTGCATAGGCGGAAACGCGCTGCATAAGAATCCCGACCCGGACCATATCCCGTGCTATCGCGTGGTTAATGCGAAAGGGGAACTTGCCGGAGGCTTCGCGTTTGGCGGCGGGGAAGTCCAGGCGGCGCTGCTGCGGGAGGAAGGTGTGGAAGTCCGGGACGGGAGGGTGGATCTTGCGGTGTATCAAATGACATAGTCTGCGACCTGTGACTGTATGGATTTATGGAGGAGTGTATGAGTAATATAGAAAAGTATAAGAAGTATTTCACAAAGGATTACCTGATGGGGCCTAACTCGTTTCGGCTGCTTGATGAACTGATCCGCAGAAGGCCTGAAGATGTTCGATTTAACCGGACACTGGATCTGGGATGCGGTTATGCTCTGACATCGATGTTTCTTGCAGATGAAACAGATGCAGGGCATGTATATGCCTTTGATCTTTGGATCTCTGCAACAGAAAACTACTTAAGGATACGGGATCATGGTCTGGAGGAAAAGGTCATACCAATCCATGGAGATGCCATGGAGATGCCTTTTGCGCAGGATTATTTTGATGCCATAATCAGTGTGGATGCATATCATTATTTTGGATGTAAAGAAGGGATATTCACGGATAAAATATTACCGTATGTAAAACAAGGCGGTTATGTGATGATCGTTGTTCCCGGATTAAAGGAACAACCGCAAGGCAGGCTGAAACAGCTTTTTGAGGAATGGGCAGAAGGCGATGATTCAGAACTTTTCAAGACTGCTGTCTGGTGGGAGAAGCTGTTGAAGGACGAGTGCAAAGACCGGTGCCGTATCGAAGTGAAGGAAGCAGACTGTTACGACATAGCATGGCAGGAATGGTTTGAATCGGGGCATGAATATGGTTTGCGTGATCGGTCGTTTTTAGAGAGAGGGCTGTATGATATCATGAATTTCCTTCTGATTTATGTCAGGAACTGCCCGAAAAAGCTCTTTCATACATAGATTGGAGGTTTTATGGCATTGAAACACTGCGGAACACGAAGATTGGAAACAGGCAGATTGATCCTGCGGCAATTTTCTGTCACAGACACAGCCGCTATGTATAAAAACTGGGCTTCAGATCCAGAAGTGACAAAGTTCCTGACATGGCCTCCTCATGCTGATGCGGATGTCAGCAAAGCCGTTCTGAAAGATTGGGTGAAATCGTATGAGCGGGAGGATTATTACCAGTGGGCGATTGTTCTCAAGGATAATGGAGATGAACCGATTGGAAGTATTTCAGCGGTCGGAATGAATGACGATGTGGGAATGATACACATCGGTTATTGTATCGGAAGAAACTGGTGGCATCAGGGCATTATGTCAGAGGCACTGAAGGCTGTGATAGATTTCTTTTTTGACATTGTTGAAGCTAACAGAATCGAAAGCAGACATGATCCGAATAATCCACATTCTGGCATGGTGATGAGAAAGTGCGGGATGAAGTATGAGGGCAGATTGAGACGCTCCGACAGAAATAATCAGGGGATCTGTGATGCGGAATGGTATGCGCTGCTGCGGAGTGAACGGTGAATCGTGCACAGAAGAAATAGACAGGCTGGCAGCATTTTTTGAATGGAGGAATGCGGTTATGTTCTCTTATGTTTGGCCGATTGCTTTGGTGGTGTTTTCAAATACGGTATATCAGATTTGTGCAAAATCCGTACCAAATGACATGAATCCGTTTGCGTCACTGACAGTGACTTATCTTGTTGGAGCGGCGGCAAGCGGGATCCTTTTTTTCGTGCTTGGGACGGAAAGAAATCTTGTCAGGGAGTATGGAAAGCTGAATTGGGCTCCGTTT
>CADBTO010000136.1 GCA_902797565.1 uncultured Lachnospiraceae bacterium | reverse complement strand
GATTTGAACCCTCGCGCCGGTCACCCGACCTATACCCTTAGCAGGGGCACCTCTTCGGCCTCTTGAGTACTTCTCCTCGCCCGATTATATATCGTTATAGCACGCTCCAAATCAGAACGCCTATTCATTATATAAATAAAACGATAGTCTGTCAAGCAATTTTTTTAATTTTTTTGATATTTTTTTACCGCATCTGTGTATAAATTCCCGCCATGGCAATCTGCAACAACAAACACCGGAAAATCTTCCACACGAATCCTGCGGATTGCCTCTGCACCCAGATCTTCATAACACACAATTTCAGATTCCTTGATGCACTTGGAAATCAACGCGCCTGCCCCGCCGATTGCCGCAAAATATACAGCCTGGTTGCGTTCGATTGCGGAAAGCACTTCCGGCGTCCGTTTTCCTTTTCCCACCATCGCAGACACACCCAGATCGAGTAATTTCGGGGCATATTTGTCCATCCGGCTGGCTGTCGTGGGCCCTGCAGAACCAATCGGACGCCCTTCCCTTGCCGGTGACGGTCCCATATAATAGATGCAGGCGTTTTCCAATTCTATAGGAAGCTTCTCCCCTTTTTCGATCAATTCCATCAGACGCCCGTGCGCCGCATCCCGCGCCACCAGCATTTCCCCATTCAACCGGACCTCTTCCCCAATCCGCAGCCCTGCGGCGATCTCCTTTGTAATCGGAAGGCTGATCCGCTTTACATTGCTTTCCATCGCAAACACTCCTTTTTCTACCTGTTCCTTCAGAATCTGATCCGCCACGGCGAACAATGCTTCGGACCCCAACCTCGTCTTTACCTGCCTGCCATAGACCTGCTCCAGAGAAACCTTGTGTTCTTTCCAGTCGCTTCCGCCGTTGCTATTGTTCAGAAGCAGCGGCTGAAGATTATCCATCGCATGGGCAAATTTCGATTCCGGAGTTTCGAATTCTTCAAATTCATCAAATAAAGCCCGCAGCTCGTCCCGCTGGTCATCCGGCAATAACGAAAAAATCCGCTCTTTTGCTGCATTCTCCCGCGCCTGCTGCGTTTTCAACCCTTCTGTATCATAGGCATAGGTATCTCCGGCATCAATCTCCACAATATCATGGATCAGGCACATCAGCATAACCCGCGCGATATCCACCGGCTCATTCGCATATTCCCGAAGCAGGTACGCCATAATTGCCATATGCCACGCATGCTCCGCATCATTTTCATTCCGTCCATGTCCAGACAAATGTGTCTGTCGGAACACATTCTTTTCCTTGTCAATCTCCAGCACAAACCCCAGCTGCTTTTCCAGACGTTCCGTCATGACACACCTCCTTCAACAGGTTGACTTCTGATCAGGTACGCAGAAGATAAGAGTATTCCTTTAGATCCAGGAACGTGGCAACCTTTCCCAGCTTCTCATATTCCCCAACCACGCTTTTCACCATATCCACCATGGTCACTGGCGAATTTCTTTCCGCAGCCAAAAATACCGCATTCCATACAATATTCTTAAGATATCCTCCGGAAAGATCCACCCGTTCTGCAAGAAACCGAAAATCAATGCCCTCTTGGGGAACATCCGGTGTAAAGCAGCCCTTCAGGATCTCGTATCTTGTCTCCACATCCGGCATTTCAAATTGAACCACATACTTCATACGTCTTAGAAACGCCGTGTCGATATTGTTTTTCATATTGGATGCCAGAATGACAATCCCATTGTATTCTTCAATCCTTTGGAGAATAAAGGATACCTCTGTGTTGGCATATTTATCCTTTGCCTCCACAACCTCCGTACGCTTCCCAAATATCGAATCTGCCTCATCAAAAAAGAGCACCACATTCGTGTTTTGCGCATAGGAGAAAATCTCCTCCAGCCGCTTCTCTGTCTCTCCAATATATTTGTCCACAACCTGTGACAAATCAATGCGATACAAGGGAATCCGAAGTTCAGCGGAAATCGCGTTTGCCGCCATGGTCTTGCCTGTACCCGGCGGGCCCACAAAAAGCGCCGTAAAGTTCCGTCCATAAGGAAACTTTTGCCGCATTCCCCAGACATCATAAACAAGATAGGCGTTCCGAACGCCGTTAATCAGCTCCATCAGAGGCTTTTTCTGCTTCTCACTCAGCTTCAGATCATCCATGGAAACGGATACGTCCATGTGTTTCAAACTGCCCTTTTTCGGAGCCGGGAAGCAGTCCATACAGGCGTTTGTAATCATCGTTGCCTTGACTTCCTCACTCCAGCTGTTATCCCAAACCGAAGAGAGTGTCAGCAGTACCCGGTTGATATCCCCATAGGATATTTCCTTCATGCTCCCATAATCCTCTGCATCCAGCTGCATGCCGTACCTGGCTGCAATCCCTTCCCAAGCCTGCACGCGAGAAAATTTATTCGGGAAAGGAACCTCGATACGCCGAACAGAAATCGTGTTGTCAGACATGAGCTCTGTTCGAAGATCTGTACAAATGACCACAGGCTCACTGTGGTTTTTGAAATGTATGACTGCCCGATGAAACAAATCATCCACATCCGTCGTTTCCGATATGGAAATCTGGTCAAAAATGATGGCACAACCATAAAAATACGCTTCCCGTCGAAGCTGCCACATAAAATGACCAAGCTTTTTCCCGGCAGACGCAATCAGGCGGCTCCAAAAAATGACCAAGGTCCCTACACCCGTATCCTCCGCAGCAAGAGTCACAGCGCTTTTCTTGCCAATCCCAGGTTTCCCCATCAACTGCAGGACATAAAAATCACGGCTGTCTCTTGCTGCCAGATATTCTTTCTTGACATAATCCACCGTATCGGAAAAGCCGTAATACTTTTTCTGATCCTCAGAAGTCAAAAAACGCAGCTCCGCTAATCCAGAAAGCTCTGTAAGAAGCGCATCATCCCCTGTCAGATAAGAAACCAGCCTGCCATCCGCCACCAATTCCCTATATAAAAAATTCTGGCGGCTGTCCGCAACAGCCAAATAGCGGCACAGCGCGTCATATCCTTCACGCAGCACGGGAAAGGACCACCGGCTGCGCTCATCGCAGACCTCCAGAGCCAGCATGAGATTCACCCCGCTCCCGGTCAACTGTTTACATGCGCTCTTTACCTCTGGATATAAAAAAGAGGCAACAGCAAGATGCAGCGCATAAATCAGCGCCGCATCCGATAAAACCCCTTCTATAACCTTGATTCTGGCCTCCTCCACATCAATATCCTCTAAGGCAAAAAGGTCTGATTCCCCCTTACCATCAAAGATCCCTGTCCGATATTTCTCCAATTTACTTCCAAAATGAGCGAACAGCCGGAGAGATGCTCGATAAGCCTTTTGTTCGATTATTTGCATAACGTCTCTATCTTATCAAAATCTTCATAAACCATAGCAAGAATAAAATTTAGTGCAGGCCCCACCTCTCCCTTGAGCTGGTCAAAATCCGCACTGTTCAGCACCGTGATGTAACGATGATAGATCTGCTTTTCCTGATTAAAAATCCCATACGCCCCCAATAGACAATCCATATTCATTTCGTTTAAGCGCAGGAGAATCTTCGCTTCCTGATCCGTTGGGAACGGAAGGAGATAGGTGGTATAGATCTGAAACAGAATGGCATTGCCCACCTCTTCATTGCCTTCCTCCGCAATCGGGACAAAGCACAGCTCCATCAAGGCATTTTTGTTTTCCTCCGCGCCCAGCCCCTCTATGGCAGCCTGCAGGATGTATAGATCCTCGTCCTCCTTAAAACGGGTATCGTACCCCGCCTCCTGGAACTGCCTGTTAAATTCTTCCAACACCTTTTTTTGCGTATCGGTGATCATACTGTCCTCCCATTCGATAAGACTTGAACGAAAACGCATGGATTTCATGCGTATTTCGTTCCATCGGTCTGTCTGGCTTTCTAACTGTTAGGCTATCATACGCGCCTGCCTGTTGGCATTTCTGCGCCGTACCGTTTTGCCTGCACCCTGAAGCCTGTCAAAGTGCCGTTCGGTAAGACCGCCGGCCTCTGCAATCATACTATCCATTTCCGGGCCGGATTCGCCTGATTTTGCACGCTCACTCATCAGGTGGGACAACTCCCATTTATCCGCTGTCACAGCATCCTCGGAAGTTGCAACTCCCAATGCGTCCCGCACAGCACGCCGCATCTCCGGAGCATGCATCCTGTATTTTTTCTTCAACGCATAGTAGCCTTCCTTCCCACCAAGCATATCCTTGATGCCCGCTTTTACGTTGGCCCGTGTCTTGGCGGATGTCGCCAGCATCTTGACCCCGCTCAGCACGCTATTGACAGTACCAAGTGCAGAAGATACTGTGGCGCCAACTGCACCGGTCATTTCCGCGGCACCCTGGCCTATACTGATAATATTTTGAGCCACATTAAAGCCCGCCACCATCTCATCCAACTGAGCCTGCGATTTTGCATACTGGGATACCCTGCGGAGCAGTTCATCCTTTGATGTCGAGGCGATGGCATCCATCAGCTGCTTCCTATGCCGAAAAACCTGAACCTTGGCAGACTCCGAACCCACCTGTCCAAGCGCTGATACGATCTTGATCACGCCAATCCCCGTAATTTTGTCCTGGTTCATGAAAAATTGCAAATCTTTGTTGGTGTATTCCTCGACTTTTATAAAACTTTTCACATTCCCGGCGGCACTAAATACTGTTCCGGATATATCGGCATCCTTCGTCTTGTCGCCCACATTCTGCCAAACCTCCGCATCAACCTCCTCTTTACCCGGTAGACGCATGACAGTATTTCCTTCCATCTCCGCCAAAGACCTTTCAATTTCTTCTCTCCGATCCACATTATTTCTGATGGATGCAAGCTTCCCTCTTAATTCATCTGTCAGAGCCAAAAATCTGGTGCGGTAATCATCCTTTGGAACCTCTTCTCCGTTTTCTCGCTTTTTGTTCTCCTCTTCGGTGATCTTCTGCATCCGTTCCTCGAAGCTGTATGCATCATATTCATCCTTCATCCCCTCGATCGCCCCCGTAACCTTTGCGATTACGCCGCAAACAGCGTTCTTGGTATCGATGACGATCCGTTTCACCTCTTTCACCGTTTTTGCAGCAACTCTCCCCAGAGCTTGCCCGCCCCTCGTGCTCATGATCTTCGCTCCAACCCAGGTGGCGCCTGTCTTAATTTTATTTCCAATCCAGGATGCCCCCTTCTTGACACCATTCCAGACTCCCTTGAAGAATTGGACTGTTCTGTAATCCAGCGTGTTATTCTTTTTCTTCTCTTCCCACAGCGCAGCCTTCGCCTTCGCCTTAAGCGCTTTTTTCTCTTCCTTGAGGCGCAGTTCCTCTGCCTTAGCACGCCTCGCTCCGGCCTCATCCATCAGCAGCTTTTCCTTCTTCAACTGAGCATTCATTTCTCTTAACGGCCGGTACTCATCCCATTTCTCCTTGATCTTGTCATACAATTTAAGAACAGGCGCCGCCGGCGTATATTCCAAAGCCTTTCTGGCATAACCCGCACCGGTTTTGAATGCTTTGGGCAGTGTTTTCTTGAAGAAATTCCCTATGCCCTTCTTCGCCTTCTTGAGTCCACTGATGACGGAAAAGAGGAATTTCTTCTTTTTAGTCAAGCCCTTCTTCGCGCCGGTTCTTGCTTCAGCAGCCTCTCCGAACCCTTCTTCCTCCGCCACATCAGAGACTGCCTGAGCCTGCGTCGCATCAGGGACTGCCTGAGCCTGCGTCACTCCCGTATTCGTATCAAAAACATCTGAAGTCTCTTCTATCGATCCGTCAGGCACCACCTTTGCGCCTGCTGCATCGTCCGTATCAGCCGAGCTAAGGCTATCTTCAATCTTCACGGATACATTCTCCTCAGGAGAAACCACCTGATCCTTCTCGACCCTCAGATTCGTCAATGCTTTCTCTGCTCTATCCTTTTCCTTATCTTCCTCTTCCTGCGTATCCTCTTCATTCGCAGAATCCTCGTTATTATTCACCTCGTTGTCCAAATTCTGATCTTCTGGAACAATGTTATTCAAGATCTGCAGCGTTGAATCTGATTCTTGATCAACTGTTCGCTGGTCATTATTAACCTGACTTTTCATCTCTTTTAATGCTGTAGCAGCCATAAGCAGTCTTCCCACCCTTTCTTTCTTGTTTCCCGTCGTTTTAAGCCTTCATATTGAGGAAATGTATGAAGTTCATACCTCTCCTTGATCCAATTCGATTATCGTCAATTTTCCCAATTATCAATTTTTATATACTTACTCCATTGTATATATTATACTCCAATGCTGCAAAAGTCAAGACAGATTCCGCACCGGGGATTCTCCATCCGGAATCGTGATATTTAGACGATGATTCCAATCGCTCTCCCTCCAAACCCTCGAAAATCAGCACCTTTTTGTATCAATTTCCCACCCATGCTCTCCAAAAGCCTTTCAGATC
>CADBTO010000135.1 GCA_902797565.1 uncultured Lachnospiraceae bacterium | reverse complement strand
GACCTGCTGATAAATATGGTTGAATATACAGGCAACCAGGTTGTGATGATCATAGACGAATGGGATGCACCTATTCGAGAGCAGCCCCAAATCCAAAGGGAATATCTGAAATTCCTACGGATGTTGTTCAAAAGCAGCGGCACGACATCGAAGATTTTTGCAGCGGCATATATGACGGGCATCCTGCCGGTCAAAAAGGACGGATCACAATCCGCAATATCAGATTTTGATGAATATACGATTTTTGAACCGGAACAATTTGCGGATTATGTGGGGTTCAATGAGGCGGAAGTCCGTAGTCTGTGTGAGAAGCATGGGCTTTCTTTCGAGGCAGCGAAATACTGGTATGATGGCTATACAGCAGGGGAAGCGCATTCCGTGTACAACCCCTATTCTGTGATGAAGGTGATGCAGCGGAGGAAATTCCAGTCCTATTGGAAGCAGACGTCTTCCATAGATGCGCTGAAGACATATGTCGCGTTGGACCTGGACGGGCTGCGGGAAGATATTGCGCTTCTGATTGCGGGGGAACGGATTGAGGTGGATCCGGGTACATTCCGCAACGATACGGTGACGTTCGAGTACAAGGATGACGCGCTCACGCTGCTCATTCATCTGGGCTACCTGACCTATGAGGTGGAGCCTGGGGAAGTGGTGGACGGGATTTCAAGAAGTCCTGTAACTTATGCAAGGATTCCGAACGAAGAGGTGCGCACGGAGTTCGTATACCTTCTGCGTGAGAAAGGGAACACGGGGCTGGGAGAACTAGCCCAAAAGTCTCGGAAGCTTTTGGAGGACACGATCGCCGGGGACGAGGATGCGGTGGCGCGGCGGATTCAGGAAGTGCGGGAGACGGAGTATGCGCCGATGTTCTACAATAACGAGCAGGCGCTTCGGTCCGTGGTGAAACTGGCGTATATTGCCTGCGTGGAGCAGTATGCGAAAGTGGAGGAACTGCCGTCCGGGAAAGGGATTGCAGATCTGGTCTTCATTCCGAAGCGCAGGTCGCCGCTGCCGGCAATGGTGGTGGAATTGAAATGGAATCAGACAGAGGATGGGGCGCTTGCCCAGATACGGGAGAGACATTATCCTAGCGTACTGGAAAGCTATAGCAGAGAGATCGTGCTGGTCGGGATCAATTATAATACGCGGACGAAGGAGCACGGGTGCAGGATCGAGCGAATCCAGGGGGAGGAATGAGCAGGACGGGTGCGGGCCGCTCGTGAATGTGGAAGCGGCGCAAGCGCAGCTTGACAGCAGAAAAGCCGATTTGCGCGGAATACGCAGATCGGTTTATATTTCCTGGTTATGCCTGGTTATGTTTGACTATGCCCGGCGTGTCCCGCTTTTTCCATTGACAATCGGCATAATCTGTGAAAGCATATTATCCATACTTTCAAACGAGCTGCTCTTCATTGTCCCAAAGTCATTAACTTGCACGAGATGTGCGAGCAGTGCCTTGTAGTCTGAATTGATCTGGTCAAACGAGCCGCTGATCCCGTTGATTTCCCGTCCAGCGGCATCGGTTGCGTCCAGGATCTCTGCCTGTACGTTTTCAGTCTGGCTGGCGTTTTCGATGATTTCTGCGAAGGTTGTATTTGTTTCATCCACGCTGTGCATGCTTTCATCCATTGCAGCGATGGAGCGCGTGATGCTCTCGCTCAGCGCATCTGTATGTTTTTCCGCTTGCTGAATGCTTTCGTCCACGTTTTTGACCAGCACTTTGATTTCTTCTGCGAGATTCTTTACCTCATTCGCCACGACAGCAAAGCCCCGGCCTTCTTCTCCTGCGCGAGCTGCTTCGATGGAAGCGTTCAATGCCAGCAGGTTCGTCTGGTCTGCGATGCCAACAATTTGTCCCATGCAGTCCGAAATTTCACTGACGGTATGCTTGAATTCGTCAAAGATATCCTGCATGCTTTCAAAACTCTGAGATACTTCCAGAGAGTTGCTTTTGAGTTCACCCACTTTTTGCTGGGCGGTTTCCACAGATTGGACAATGTTGGATTTGACGGTATCAATTTTTGAGGTACTTTCGCGTACTTGCTCGAACACTTCCTGGAAAGATTCGATGGACTCTTTCATATGGGTATTGCTCTTCATCACATCGTCAAAAGAATTTTCCACTGCATGTAATTCGGATAGGGAATTGACCTCGTTTTGCTGCAGTTCTTTTTGTAATTCCGAGACGCTGTCTGTGATGTATTCCAGTGCACGGATATCTTCACGCGGAAGGCCGGCAAGAGGAACTGCCTGGCTTTGCGCGGCTTCCGGCAATTCTGTTTTTCTTCTCCAAAACATATTTTTCTCCCCTGAAATAATGAATGATCCTATTCAAACACAACGCAGGTCATTGTCTGGTTCACGAACTGGTCATTCAGATGCTCCCCATACCCAATAAATCCGCAATGGTTTCCTAATGCAGCCATAGTCTTCAGATAATTGTTCCATATGCCTTTGTCTGTGAATAAAAGATAGCGGAACAGGCAGTTCACGGAGAAGATGCCTGATATTTTCCGGAAATCCTGCCGGATCCGATTTGTGGTTTCCTGAAAGGTTTCGTCCAGATCCCGCCGTTCAAGCAGTGCCAGCACATCGGAGTCATTCACCTGACGGTAGCAGGCAAGGCCATTCCCGGATACTTCTTTGATCGAGATGATGCGGATGTCTTCTCCGATCAGTTTTCCAAAGGGATTCTGGAAAGTCTGCTTTGTGATGTCGGACTCCCGGATACCCAGCTTGTCCATATATACCTGTTTGGCAGAGCGGCCATTCAATTCGCCCATAAAATACTTCTTTTTGTCTGTTCTGGAAGCAACCAGACGGCTATCATCTTTTGGCTGATAGATATTTTCTTTGTATACGCGGACTTTTCCGCCCTGGTTTTTCACGCAGGCATAGGCATAGGCATCTTCGTATACTTTGCCATTGACGGAAACCTTTCCTCCGTCTCCAGTGCCTCCCATAAGCTGGATGTGTTTCTTTTTCAGCAGGTTATGGACGGTACTGAGTGCAAGCGCGTCATTCCCGGTACAAAAATCAATGACGGCTGTATCGCCATTCCCAGGTGCTATCGAACGGATGTCATCCTCCATTCGATAGATCTTCCGGGCGGGCATCGTGGAAACGTGTTCCAATACGTTTGCTTTTGCTTTTACTCCGCTGAATCCGACCAGCACGACACCTTTTTCGACCGTTTTTGTGTCATATGCCATAGCAATACAGCCGATGCTCGGAACGCCAGGGAAGAAGGTTTCAAGTTCTTCTGCATGTTTTTCCAGCTTCCCGTCATTTGCGAACATCAGTACCAGATCAGGATTCCGGATGTTTCCAGCTGCGGCTCGAAGATCTCCGGAAGGGCTCATTCCAACCATTTGTTTCATGTTTCTTTCCCCTTTTTTTATTCTTGTTCATACGATTTTTGACCGAGCCGTTCACTGTTTGGAACAAGGCTGTGGCCGCGAGATAATGGACAATCTGTTTCTATGTATTAGGATACGTGTTTTTGCATAGAGTTTCAAGCAATAATTATATAATTTTCTTAATTTCCAGAAGTGTATATGACAATCCTATCGTGTTAGGGCGATGGCGCAGGAATTCCGGGAGTTTGGTTTGCCCTTTTTGGAAAAGGGTGCTATGATGGAAACAGAGATTTCAGAAGCGACGTTAGAAGATATGGAGGATTATGTATGGGTATTATTGCAGGCGTCATCGTGCCGCATCCCCCGATTGCGGTGCCGGAGATTGGAAAGGGGGAGGAGCGGGCAATCCAGAGAACGCTGGATTCCTATCGGGAAGCGGCAGAGTTTATTGCGCGGATGGAGCCGGAAACCATTGTGCTGACGTCTCCGCACAGTATGATGTATCAGGACTACTTCCATATTTCACCGGGGAAGGGGGCGAGGGGAAGTTTTGCCAGATTTCGCGCGCCACAGGTGCAAATATCAGCAGAATATGATGAAGAACTTGCGGAAGAGATCGACCGGGTTGCAGCGCATGCCCATTTTCCGGCGGGAACGATGGGAGAAATGGCCGCTTCCCTGGATACCGATCATGGGACGACGGTGCCGCTTTATTTCATCAATCAATGCTATAAAAACTACAAGCTGGTACGGATTGGACTGTCCGGGCTGGATTTGAACCTGCATATGAGATTCGGGGAGCTGATTTCAGAGGTCTGTGACAAGCTGGGGCGGAAGGTGGTCTTTGTGGCGAGCGGGGATCTGTCCCATTGTCAGAAAAAAGATGGGCCATATGGGCTTTCACCGGAAGGCCCGGAGTATGATGAAAAACTGATGCAGGTTCTGGAATCAGGAGACCTTTCAAAGCTGCTGAAGTTTGACGAAGGCTTTTTGGAGAAGGCACAGGAGTGCGGGCATCGATCCTTTTGTATCATGTATGGTGCGATAAAGGATAAGAAAATTGAGCACAAAGTGCTTTCGCACGAGGCAACTTTTGGCGTTGGTTATGGATTTGCAACGTTTGAAGTGAAAGGAAGTATAAAAGTGGAAGAAAAGGTCAACAAAGAAGAGGATCCTTATGTGGCACTGGCACGAAAGTCTGTGGAAAGCTATGTGAAAACGGGAAAATACTACGAGCCGGAGTCGATTCCGGAGGAAATGGAGCAGAAGCGGGCGGGTGCATTCGTGTCCATCCATGAACGGGGGCTGCTTCGGGGCTGTATCGGTACGATTGCGCCGGTCCAGCAGAATGTGGCATGGGAAATTATTGAGAATGCGGTGTCTGCTTCTACCAGGGATCCTCGCTTTGATCCGATTGGTCCGGAAGAACTGGATGCGCTGGAAATCAATGTAGACATTCTTTCGGAGGCAGAGCCTGTCGCTTCGCCAGCAGAACTGGATGTGAAACGATATGGTGTGATTGTCCAGAAAGGGATGCGGCGGGGGTTGCTTCTGCCGGATTTGGATGGCGTGGATACGGTGGAGCAGCAGCTTTCGATTGCAAAACAGAAGGCGGGGATCTCGATCTATGATGAGGATGTAGATCTGTTCCGTTTTGAGGTGGTTCGGCATGAATGAGGATCATACAAAGAAGGAATCTGTCGCATCTGTATGGAAACATATTTTGACCGATTATCTGCCGAAGCTGTGGCGAAATCTTGTGCTTTTTGCAGTTATTCTAGTGCTTGGATTTGTTTCAATCCAGCTCTATGCGGATAACCGCATTTTGAAGAAGGAAGTGGGGGAACTTTCGGCGCACGAAATGTCGGCGGAAACCCTGCGGGAGCAGATCCGTCAGATTTCGGAGTATGCTGCGTATGAATTGGACTATACAGAAGTGCTGGAATTTTCGAATGTCAGTATGATGGGTGATTTCGCGATCCCACTTACGGATAATGAGTTTATTGCGACGATTGATGGCGTGGTAAAAATTGGCATAAATGGAGAAAATATAGGATTTTCAGAAATCGAGGATGAAGACGGGAAGGTGAAGGGAGTTTCAATCAACTTACCGCATTCTCAGATTCTTGACAACCATACGATACAGGACAGCCTGCATATCTATTATGTCAAAAACAATATTTTTAATCCGGTGGATATCAATGATTACAAAGATGTCAATGTGCAGGCGCAGGAGAAGCAGGCCGAGAAGGTGGAGAACAGCCAGCTGCTCCAGCAGTCGGATGAGAGGATCCGGTCTTTGCTGGAAGCACATTTTCGGAGCGTGTATGGAAATGAAGTGGAAATAGAATTCAACTATATCACGTAGCCTGCTGATTTTCTGAAAAAAGCAAACGAATGGATGGTTTTTGGTGAAAAAAGCAGCCCCTATCTACTTCTTGCAGGGGCTGCTTTTTGCGTTTTTATGCGATAGGGCGCGCTTCGTGAAAACTTCAAGCGAAGTCGTGCACGCCCCGCGCGGCGTGTAAGAAGATTTGCACACCCTACACAATTGCAATTAGTTCTTCTTTAAGGCTTTGAATGCATGGACTGCCTCCACGCGGTCGGGGGCATCAAAAATCGCGCTGCCTGCAACCAGAAGATTTGCACCGGAATCAATGCACAGCGGCGCGGTATTTTCTATTTTAATGCCGCCATCGACGGAAATCAGCGGGTCGATGCCCCGTTTCACGCATTCCGCTTTCAGCTTCCGCAGCTTGATGGGAGTCTGGGGATGGAACTTCTGCCCGGCGTGTCCCGGCTTCACGCTCATGACCAGGATGATTGTGAGGTCATACAGGAAGGGGAAGACCGCTTCCACCGGTGTGTTCGGATTGACAGCGAGGCCTACGTCGCAGCCAAATGCCTTGATCGCTGCAACGGTGCAGCGGATGCTGTTGGATGCCTCGACATGGAAGGTGATGCAGTTTGCTCCGGCTTCGACAAATTCCATGATGAACTCCAACGGGCTGGTGATCATCAGATGAACGTCAAAGTATGCGTCCGGCAGAGCCTTACGGAGGCTTTTTAGTACAGGCAGTCCGAAACTCAGGTTGTCAACAAAATGTCCATCCATGACATCAAAATGGATCATGTCCGCGCCTGCGTCGAGGACTTCCCTGCAATCGGCACCAAGTTTTGAAAAATCAGCGGACAATACGGAGACGGAAAGTTTGCTCATTGATTCATTCTCCTCATAAAAACCCCGTTCGCCGTGAATTCTGGCAGCGTTCTTCCTGGATTCCGGCAGGACGGGCATCCTGTAAGCAATAAATATGAACAGTATAGTACATAGATGGAGAATAGTAAATAGGTTTTTTTCAAAGATTTTTGAGAATTATCATGGATTTATGCTTGAAAATACAAAAACAAAAGGATATAGTCTATAATTGTAAAAACTACTTGCAATTTGCACAAAGAGTATGTACAATGATAAAGTAGTTTAGATCGGTCTAAAATATAGATTCATCTAAAGTTGTAGTGAAAAAATTGTAGATCGTCTTGGAGGATGAAGGAATGCTTGAGGAACTGAAGCAAAAAGTGTATGAGGCGAATATGCTTCTGCCGAAATATGGACTGGTGACATTCACATGGGGAAATGTCAGTGCTGTGGATCGGGAGCAGAAACTATTCGTGATCAAGCCCAGTGGCGTGCCGTATGAGGATCTGAAGCCGGAAGATATGGTGGTGGTGGCTTTTGACGGGCAGAAAGTGGAAGGCAGCATGAATCCTTCTTCAGATACAGCGACACATGCATGGCTGTACAAGAACTGGGATAGTATTGGTGGTGTGGTACATACGCATTCGTCTTTTGCGACGAGCTGGGCTCAGGCAGGCAGGGATATTCCCTGCTATGGCACCACGCATGCGGATTACTATTATGGGGAAGTTCCTTGCCTGCGCGTGCTGACGGGGGAAGAGATTGATGCCGGGTATGAAAAGAATACCGGGAAGCTGATTGTGGATGAGTTCGCACGTTTGAATAAGGATCCGGAAGCGGTGTCCGCAGTACTGTGCAAGAACCATGGGCCGTTTGCCTGGGGGAAGGACGCGGAGGATGCGGTGCATTCTGCTGTGGTGCTGGAAGAAGTGGCAAAAATGGCATTCCGGACTGAGCTGATCAATCCGAAAGTGGCTCCGGCCCCTCAGGTACTCCAGGACAAGCATTATTATAGAAAACATGGCGCAAATGCCTATTATGGGCAGTAAAGTGCGGAAAATTGGTGTGCGCCATGCCACAGAAGCGGTGTATTTGAGCAGCGAAGCTGCGAAAATGGACCGCGCTGCCGGAATGTGTGCGCGCACCAAGGAGTTCTAACAAAAAACTCCGACTGTGCGCTGCAACGCCGGACGTAGTGAGGTTCGACGGCGGAGCCGTCGCATCCTCACGGAGTCACAGAAGCGGTGTATTTGAGCAGCGAAGCTGCGAAAATGGACCGCGCTGCCGGAATGTGTGCGCACACCAAGGAGTTCTAACATAAGGAGGTTCGAAAAGTGGATACAAAAGAATTGCAGAAACATGCAAACAGCGTCCGGAAAGGGATCGTGACAGAAGTCCATAGCGCGAAGTCCGGGCATCCGGGTGGGGCGCTTTCGGCGGCGGATCTTTATACCTATCTTTACATGGTAGAAATGAATGTGGATCCGGCGGATCCGAAGAAGGCTGACCGGGACCGTTTCGTATTGTCCAAGGGACATACCTGCCCGGGGCTTTATGCGGCGATGGCAGAGAGGGGCTTCTTTGAGAAGAAAGAGCTGGAGACCTTCCGCCATACAGGTGCCCGTCTGCAGGGGCATCCTTCGATGCACTATCTGCCGGGTGTGGATATGAGTTCTGGTTCCCTGGGACAGGGTGTATCGGTTGCAACCGGGATGGCACTTTCTGCAAAATTATCAGGAGAATCGTGGCGTGTTTATACGCTTTTGGGCGATGGAGAGCTTCAGGAAGGACAGGTCTGGGAAGCGTCAATGTTCGCAGCTGCGAAGAAGCTTGACAACCTCTGTGTCATAGTAGACAATAACAATCTTCAGATTGATGGTACGGTGGAAGAGGTCAATTCCCCCTATCCGATTGACGAGAAATTCAAAGCGTTTGGCTTCCATGTGATCCAGATCGATGGGCATGATTTCGACCAGATCGCAAAGGCATTCGATGAGGCGAAGCAGACAAAAGGGCAGCCGACGGCGATTATCGCGAAAACAACCAAAGGGAAAGGTGTTTCCTTCATGGAGAACCAGGTGGGCTGGCATGGCGTGGCACCGAATGATCAGCAGTATGCGCAGGCAATGGATGAATTAACGAAAGCGGGGGAAGCACTATGAGCGAAGTAAAGAAGATTGCGACCAGGGAAAGTTATGGAAATGCGTTGGTGGAGCTGGCGGATGAGTTCCCGCAGCTCGTAGTATTGGACGCAGACCTGGCAGGGGCAACAAAGACAGGGATTTTCAAGAAAGCATATCCGGATCGGCATATTGACTGCGGGATCGCAGAAGGGAATATGATGTCGATTGCGGCAGGACTGGCAGCGACCGGGAAGATCCCGTTTGCCAGCACGTTTGCAATGTTTGCGGCAGGACGTGCGTTTGAGCAGGTGCGTAATTCCATTGGTTATCCGCATCTGAATGTGAAGATCGGAGCGACCCATGCAGGGATTTCCGTTGGTGAGGACGGCGCTTCCCACCAGTGCCTGGAGGATCTGGCGCTGATGCGGACAATTCCCGGTATGGTGGTGATGTGTCCGGCAGATGACGTGGAAGCGAAGGCAGCAGTACGCGCAGCACTGGAATATGACGGCCCGGTTTATATCCGCTTTGGCCGTGCAGCGGTTCCGGTCATCAATGGTGGGGATGATTACAAGTTTGAAATTGGCAAAGGGACGGTGCTCCGCGAGGGCAAAGATATCACGATTATTGCCAATGGCCTTTGCGTGGCTCCGGCTGTTGAAGCAGCAGAAAAGCTGGCAGCGGACGGCGTGGATGCAGAAGTCATCAACATCTGCACGATCAAGCCGCTGGATGAGGAACTGGTGCTTGCATCTGCGAAGAAGACCGGGAAAGTTGTGACCGTAGAGGAGCACAGCGTGATTGGTGGTCTGGGCGGTGCTGTGGCAGAGTGCCTGTCTGAGAAATGCCCGACCCTGCTCAAGCGGATCGGCGTCTATGACAAGTTCGGCGAGTCTGGCCCGGCGGCAGAGCTCCTGCATAAGTATGAACTGGATGCGGAAGGGATTTACAAGCAGATCAAAGCGTTTGCGTAATCTATGCGCTATCATGAAGCGGCAGAAAAGATTAAGACACGCCAATGATAACGCGGGTGCAAGAAGAAAGAAGAACCGGGGCAGCGAGGCTGCTCCGGTTCTTTGGATTATCTGGATCTTCGAATCATAAAAGAAGCTTGAAATCCGGTTTGAAATCTGTATAATAAATGGATAGGCACAGTAGAGTGAAAAAGTAGACCCAGTAACATAAGCTACTGGGAACAATACGACGGTAGGCGGTAACAGCCCCAATTCCGACGAAAGGAGGTAAAAATCCAATCGAAAGGAGGGGGTGCTATGGACATCAGTATATTTGATTTGATGACGCTCGTAACATATACGATTGCGATCTTCGAACTCGGATATCGGTTCGGCAAAAGAAATGACCGCTTCTAAAGCCCAAATTTAGAAGGTGGTCTCGATATCACGTTCGGGCTGTACCGTCTACGAAGCACTCCAACTGTGTCTATTTTAATGCGTAAAATTCGAAAAATCAAGTATTTTCGTAAAAAAAGTATATAATTTTGGAAAGCGGGGTGGCGGCAGTGAAAAAAACAGTTCCGGCAGTCTGGTGGGGGCTGACTGGCATGGGTTCTATCATACTCATCATCCTGCTGGCATTGCTCCAAGCCATGCCCCTTGCGGATGGAATCCGGCCGGTGGAGCTGCGGGAAGCGCAGGATCTGCAGGCAGACCTGCAGAACGCGATCCCGTCGATCCGGACTGCGGAGCTTTTGTCTGAGGATGCCATTCGGGTCTCCTGGATCCGGGTGCAGGGGGCAAAGGCGTACCAGATCTATAAAAAGGCTGAAAAGGGAACGTACAGGAAGGCAGGAGAAGTGGAAGGGGAGCGGCATCAGTTCACAGACCGCGGGCTGTTGTATGGCAGGACATATAGCTACCGGGTGCGTGCCGTTTTTTCGGGCGGCAGGAAGAGCAAGCTTTGCAAGGCTGTTTCGAAACGGCTGGAAGTGGTGGAGCGCGAGGTGGACGGTTTTCTGTATCTTTATGATCGGGATGGGATCCGGGTGCCGGAGCCTGCGGCGTTCCTTTC
>CADBTO010000134.1 GCA_902797565.1 uncultured Lachnospiraceae bacterium | reverse complement strand
GGCGGCAAAACTCCTGATCCAGGGGATAGATGAGTCGTTGATGGAAGAGATGCTTGTCTCGATGTATCAGGGCTGTAGGGTGGAAGGTAATATGGCCATCGTGTATTATATCATCTGCCGTGGGATCATGATGATCCAGAGTGGCAAGGCGCCCTATGAAATTGAGGCAGTCATCCGTTCGGCGATCCCGGTGCCTGTGTTCCTGTCGTGCTTTGGGGCGGCGAAAGCAAGTATGATGAAGGACGCCGACGAGATTATGAAGTATGTGGAGCGGTGCCGGGTTAGCGGCGAGTTTCAGGTAATGTCCACGGAAATCCGTGGAGAAGTGACCTGGCTGAACACGGCGATTCTCGGCCTCAGCAGGCAGAGCACCCTGCATCTGGTTGGAAGTGTCAGGCATTCAGATCTGGTGCTGGCAATGATTGCGCTGGATATCAATGCGCGCGAGCATATTTTCCGGGCGCTTCCGGAGCGGGGGCGGTTCCAGCTGATGGAAGAGGTCAGCTATGCGTACAGTGTCAAAACGGATGAGGATTTCTGGGATGCAGCCGGACGAATTAAGGATCGGCTGGAGATGATGATCGAATATGATATGGTGTCGTTGGTATCTGCGACAGAGAAGAATTACGGCAGAGTGGAGCGGAAGGAGGAAAACGAGGCACGTGCGGACGGTTAGAGTTTGAAAAATAAGATAATCCGAAGAGACGGATTCTTCGAATGGAGAATAACGGGGGTGCTTCGGATTTTCCAAACAGAGAACATCGGGGATTGCTTCGATTTTTCGCATTTTTGGAAAGAAAAACACCAAAATCACTTGAAATACAGTCCGGAAAATAGTATAATCAGATTTATTCGCATAATGAGAGAAACAGGGCTTTAAGCGCAGTGAAATGGCGGAGTTCGCCCATTATCCGATTTTTGTGAGGGGAGCAGGTCTTAAAGGAGGCAGGAAACACAAAATATGAAGATAAGCGAAAAAATCCTGAATGAACTAAAAGAAAAAGGTATGTCGCAAAAGACTTTTTCTGAACGGACAGGCATTTCACAAAGTACAATCAGTGACTGGAAAAGGCGGAAGATCAATCCGGCGGTGGACAAGATTGTCAGTATCTGCCAGGCGCTGGAGATCACGCCGAATGACCTGTTTTCCGATGTACAGGTTCCGGAAAAATATATCCAGCCGGAGACTTACAGCGTAAAAAAAGGTTCCGATGAGTATGTTTTTGTGGATCGATATCGAAAACTCGAACCAGATTCAAGAATTCGACTTCGAGGCTATATGGATGCGCTGTATGAGGAGCAGGTCAAGACACAGCCACAGCGGGGCGGCACAAGGGATGCGGCGTCCGGGAAGAAAGAGAACGCTGGTGCGGAAACAGGAGCGATTCCGGAAGTTTCCGGCGCGGCAGAGGCAAAGCCCCAGCAGAAAGTTTCCCGTGCGCCAGAGGAACCAGCGGATGTACCGGAGGTGGTGAAGGAACCGGAGAAGGCAGAAGCTGTTCAACCGGAAGGCCAGACTGCGCCTGCGCAGGAGAAAACCGAGGTGGTCGCGCCGTCAAAGGGGAAAGCGGCATCGTCCAAATCCGGAAGCCATCGGATCAGTCTTGGCGAGCAGATTATGGCAAGGGCAACGAAAGAAAAAGACGCTGCCGCCAAAGCACCGGAACCGGAAGCAGCTGTGCAGCCGCCGGTGGAAGCGGAGAAGCCAGAGAATGCAGCGAATGAGAAATCAGCGGCGGCAGTGGCAGCAGAATCTGTGACGGCAGCGGCAGCAGAATCTGCGGCGGAACCGGTGGAGCCAGCGGAGCCGGAGGAAAGCGCAGCGCCTGCGGAGGAAGAAGGCCCCGTGCGCAGCGATATTTCAGTACTGGCTGCGGAATTGGCGGGCTTCCCGTTGTAATGGCAATGGCTTGCGGGAGAATTTTGGGATGTTTTTTTCGTGGTTTTTATGGGAATCATGTGTGAGAAAATGGAACACATAGAAAATTTCGGTAAAAATCATAAAAAATCGAAAAAAATGCTTGACAGAAACGTGCAGAAGTATTAGTATATCATTTGTGTGCAGGACATATTGCTGCACCTGATCAATGCGTTGAATGCGGGGGATCTATGTTTTTTAAGTTTCTTCAGCCTCCGTTTTCATAAATCCTTTCATATTCATTATTTCACCCCGGACCGTCAGGTTCGGGGCATTCTTTTACCATAATCTGTCCGAAGAAAGAAAAAGTTTGTGGCGATATACTAGTTGAATCAGACAGGAAGATTTGTTAAGATACGGCGAAGAGATAGAACGTTAGGTGATAGGAACAGGGAGAAAATGAAAAAAGAGATTTCCACGGAGAAGACGGAAACAAACGGAGAGCAGCAGCCAGAACGCCGGGAGCCTTCGCAGGTTATTTTTGTATTGCTGTTATTTTTGTTTCTGGCGGACACGGCGCTTGTTTCCATGACAGCAGGTTCGAAGGCCATAGTCACGCTGCCATTTGGCGCGTTCCCGGCAGCGACGTTTGCAGGCGTTTTTTCGTCCATGGCCAATATTTGTATTATTTTCGTCGTTGTGTATTTTGGCAAGCGTGGCTATTATACGTCGATCGCTCTGATTTTGATCCAGTTTCCGATTGTGCTGATGAGCCTGATCGTGCGGCATAATCTGGGAAGCCTTCCGGGGATGTTCAGCAACCTTCTGATCATCATTGCAATTACGCTGATCTACAACCGGAATGTGAAGATCACGAAGTACCAGCAGACGGAAGTGGAAAATCTGAAGAAACGGGACGAGCTTTCCCGGCGGCTTTTCAAGCAGACCGTCACGGCTCTGGTCAATGCGGTCGATGCAAAAGACAGATATTCCAGCGGGCATTCCATTCGGGTTGCCGGATATTCTGAAATGATCGCGCGGGAAGCGGGCAAGGATGAGGAAGAATGCCGCAGAATTTATTATGCAGGGCTTCTGCATGATGTGGGCAAAATCGGGATTCCGAATCATATTATCAACAAAAACAGCCGGTTGAATGATGAGGAATACGAAACGATCAAGCAGCATGCGGAAAAAGGGAACCAGATCCTGTCCGGGATCAATGATTACCCGCATCTCTGCCTGGGTGCGCATTACCATCATGAACGTTACGACGGGAACGGGTATCCGGACAAATTGAAGGGAGAGGAAATACCGGAAATTGCAAGGATTATCTCCGTGGCGGATGCTTATGACGCGATGACTTCCAACAGGAGTTACAGCAGTGTGGCTCCGCAGGAGAAGGTGCGGGAGCAGATCGAAAAGGGGGCCGGTACGCAGTTCGACCCGGAGTTTGCCCGGATCATGCTGAAGCTGATCGACCGGGACACCGAATACAAGATGCGGCAGCAGGATGCGTAATTGCCGCAAAAAATGAAAGGGGGCGGAAGCCCTCTTTTCTTTTTATTGCAGAGTCGCCGACAGGAAAATGCAGACGGCAAACAAAAAAGAGGCCTGAGGCCTCTTTTTACGTTCGCTGTATTAGAACTGCGGAGCAGTACCTGCGTCGACCGCTTCGACTGCTTCAACCCAAGCGGATTTCTCCATCGAACCAACGGCTGCGGAACCGATATCGCCCATATCCAGCAGATATCCGCCGTCTGCCTCTTCGATCCCAAGCTGCAGGGTCGTCCCGTTGCTCTCGTCGGAAACGGTCATCATATCGCCGTCCGTGGTTGTCTCGCCCACCCAGGAGCCGTTCTCCAGCGTTTCTGAGTTGAAGAACACGATTGCGCCCAGCGTCCCTTCCTGGCCGAATGCGCACAGGATATAGGTATTCTCGTCATCCGTGATCCCGCCATAGAACGTGTCAAAGTTATCCCAAACGCTGCCTTCCTCGGCGTCGTCTGCAGCCGCATCGTCCGCAGCAGTGTCGTCTGCAGCAGCGTCATCCGTGCTGGTGTCATCTGCAGCAGTGTCATCTGCGCTTGTGTCACTTGCGGTGTCTGTGCTTGTGTTTGCTGTCGTCTCTGTGCTCGTGCTGGAGCTATCTGATGAGGAATCGCCCCCGCCGCAGCCTGTCAGAGCTGTAAAAGAGAACACGCCTACCATAAGCAGTGCCAGTATCTTCTGTTTCATATTGTTTCTCCTTTCATACCTACTGTCGATTGGAAGTCCATATCGCCAGGTCGTCATGCAACGGATCCGCCGTTGCCATAGACGGTTATACCAGATAAATGAAAAAACTGAAAAGATACCCCAGGGGGAAAATACCTGTTTTTTCTACATGGGGTGTCGGCTCTTGTGAAAGATGCATTTGGAGTCTTCAGAAAAACACGGGATTCGCCCTGGGGGGATTTGAAAAAATATTGCAGATGGAGTAAAATGGGCGCGTGGCGCATAATGACAAATATGGATCAGGAGATAGAGGATGAAAAAACGATTATTGATGTTCTTGATGGCAGGGGTGCTTTTTGCTGCATCGCTGACCGGATGTGACGATGAGGATGAGGCGGACTATGTGTCCGAGTATCAGGAGGAGGAAGAGGCCGACGAGGAAGAAGCCGATGAAGAAGAGGCTGACGAAGACGCCGACGTAGAGGAGGCAGACGCAGAGGATGGTTCCTGGGCTGTGTACTGGTATCTCTGCGGGAGCGATTTGGAATCGAATTATGGCTTCGCCACCACGGACCTGGCGGAGGCGGCTGGTGTGGATCTTCCGGACAATGTGACAGTGGTGGTACAGACCGGGGGAGCGTCTGAATGGCAGAATGACATTGTCAGCGCGGACAGTATCGGCAGATATGTCATTTCGGATGGAGACCTGGAACAGGTGGACGAACTGGAACAGGCGAGCATGGGGGATTCCGGTACGTTGTCCTCGTTCCTGAAGTTCTGCAACAAGAATTATCCGGCAGACCACAAGATGGTTGTTCTTTGGGATCACGGCGGCGGATCGACCAGCGGGGCCGCGCTGGATGAAAATTTTGATGACGACTACCTGTCCATCCCGGAGCTGCGGAAGGCGTTCAAGGGCAGCTGCAAGCCGTCCAAAAAGAAGCCGCCGTATGATATTATCGGGTTCGACACCTGCCTGATGTCCACGGTGGACGTGGCAAATATCTTCCAGGATATCGGGAAGTACCTGGTGGCAAGCGAGGAGACGGAGCCGGGGCTGGGCTGGGCATATGACGGCTGGCTGGGCGCACTTGCGGAAGATACGTCCATCTCACCGAAGAATCTTGGAAAGGTCATCTGCGATACGTATTATGAGGCATGCGAGGAATACGATCTGGCAGACGAAGTGACGCTTGCCGTGACAGATCTGTCAAAAGTGTCGGATGTGGTGGAAGCGTACAATATGCTTGGGACAGAGGCACTGATCAACGCGGTGGATGATTCTGCCTTTTTCGCGGATTTCGGCAGGGCGGCAAGTTCCACAGAGAATTATGGCGGAAATACGGACAAGAGTGGCTATTCAGATATGGCGGATCTGGGCGACCTGACGAAAAACAGCAAAAAGATCATGCCGGAGACTTCGCAGGCGCTTCTGGACGCGATCAAAGCGGCTGTCGTATACCAGGTCAAAGGGGAATACCGCAGCCATGCTACAGGCTTATCATGCTATTACAGTTATTCCGGAAATACGGATTTGTGTGAAAATTTTGAAAAGGCATCCGGCAGCAAGGCGTTCGAGCATTTCTACCACTACGGGCTGACCGGGGAGCTCAGCGATGAAGGCTACCAGTATCTGCTGGATTTGGCCGAAGAAATCGAAGATGTGGAGGAAATTCCGGAGAAGAACAAGATTAAAAAGAAGAAGCCCAGCAAGCAAAAGCTGGAGGATCACGAGCTCAAGATCACAGATGACAATTATGCGGTGCTGAACATTGGTGCAAAAGAAGCGGCGCTTTTGTCTGAGGTGAATTTTGAACTTGCGATCATTGATGATGATACGATGGTCTACCTTGGTTCGGACAATGATATTGACGCAGATTGGGAGAAGGGCGTGTTCAAGGATAATTTCCGGGGCGTCTGGGGGTCAATCGACGACCATCTGGTCTACATGGAAGTGGTCAGTTCCAATGAGGATTATACAACCTACTCAACGCCGATCAAGCTGAACGGGGAAGAGTACAACCTGCGTGTGATCTATGATTACAACAAGGAAAAATATGAGATCCTGGGTGCAAGGAAAGAAACGGAAGACGATGGAATGGCGGACAAGGATCTGGTCAAGCTGAAGCCGGGGGACAAGATCACAACGCTGCATTGGGCCGTTTCCCTGGCTGAAGATGATCCGGAGCCGGTGGAGTTTGAACTGGATACCTTCAAGGTGAAGAAGAAAACGAAATTCAAGGAGACGGATCTGGGAGATGGAACCTTTGCGCTGATTTTTGAGATGGTTGATTCGAACAATAAGACCTATACATCCGAGGCGGCGCTCTTCACAATCGAGGACGGCGAGATGGAATATCTGGAATAAACCAAGGGTGGTTCTAATGTAATATGGCGGCAAGGCAGATAGATTAGAAGGAGTGATTCGAATGAACGGAACAGGTGAAAGTCTGTACAAGACGAAACAATGGCAGGTGCCTCGGCAGAGGCAGATGCAGACACAGACGCAGACGCAGCAGACGCAGACACAGCAGATGCAGGCACAGACACAGCAGATGCAGCAGACAGAGCAGTCGCAGATGCAGCAGGCGCAAACGATGCAAATGCAGCAGCGCCTTGTGCTGGCGGATCCCCAAATGCTGGAAACCGTGCAGCCTGCGTCTGAGGTGGAGTTTGTGCGGCCGGTGAATGTGCAGGAGCAGGCGGCAGTGGAAGAGAAGGCGTACCGCAGCCTGTTCCGGAAGAAGTCGAAGGAACCGCGCGTGCAGCAGAACGACCCGCGTGGGGTTGAGATGCGGGCACATATGAACAAATACAAGGAATCGGGTGTGGGGACGGATGCCGCAATCAATGACTCCGTCCAACAGGACGTGCAGAACAGGATGCAGCTTCTGCAAAGAGACCAGGAGAACCTGGGGATGCAGGCGGACCAGAACCTGGCAATCCGCCAGACAACCCAGCTTGTGGAAGATTCGCAGGAGGGGATGTATCGGACCCGGATGCTGGAAGTGCTGCGGCAGAAGGATGCACAGCAGGAGGTCGATGCCCGCCGGCAGGCTGAGGAGAAAATCCTTGCGAGTAAGAAAGGAAAGGTGCTTGGCATTTTCGGGCGGAAGGATGGCGAGCAAATGCAGCGTCTGAAGATGGGGATTGACAACCAGCGTGCGCTGATGGACAAGCGTGTTGATCTGAAAAACGGGGTGCTTGATCCGGACAGTATCCAGCTTGTGCTGAGCAGCTATGATGTGCTTGCAAAGCAATGCCAGGACTATATGGACTATATCAAACAGAAGCACGCGGGGCAAAGCGACCGGGGAATGGAGCGTGTGGACCTAGTGACGAAGCTTCTCACGCAGGTCCAGATGGAGAAACCCGCGATGGAGCAGGCGATTCAATCCGTGATGGAGCATGCCAGGGCGGACCAGAGTTTTCTGACTGGGCGGAAGTGGTCGGATGTCTTGTATATTGCGCGGGCGAAAAAACTGGACCGCAGCCGAGTGGGTGATGTTGGAGGAGGAGCGTCTGTGGTTTACAAGGTTCAAAACGAGGATCAAAGCGAATCGTTTTTGAAAATGGAAGAACAGCTTGGGAAACAGGGATTTGAAGATTATTTCAAGGACTATGAAGGGAATGCGGCAGGATGGGGGGCGGAGCTTGCGGCAAAGATCCGCCAGATCAACCGGAACAATCCCGGATGGGAAAGAAAATGGGGCGCTTTTGCGAAACAGCTTTATGAATGGGCTTCATGTGGC
>CADBTO010000133.1 GCA_902797565.1 uncultured Lachnospiraceae bacterium | reverse complement strand
CGGGTCTGGGTGGCGGGCTGTTCCACCGGGGAGGAGGCGTATTCGATCGCAATCCTGTTTACGGAGGCGATGGAAGAGATGAATACGCGCCGGGAGGTGAAGATCTTCGCAACAGACCTGGATGCGGATTCGATTTCCACAGCCGTCCGGGGTATCTATGGGAACAACATCATTGATGATGTGCCTGTGGCGCGCCTGTCAAAAAATTTCAGCCGTAAAGGGAACAAATATGTGATCCACCATGACATCCGCAAGATGATCATCTTTGCCCAGCACAATGTGTTCCAGGATCCGCCGTTTGGGAAGCTGGATCTGATCTGCTGCAGGAACGTCCTGATCTATTTCCAGAATGTGCTGCAGCGGAACCTGTTTTCTATTTTCCATGTTGCGCTCCGGGACAAGGGGTATCTTTTCTTGGGGAAGAGCGAGTCGGTCATTGATTATGATGATATTTTCAAGACCATGTATGTGAATGAAAAGATTTTCATCCACAATCTTTCCGGGAAAGCGCCAACCCATGAACGAATCAGTTATTCCATGCAGAATATGGACGACCGTTTCGATGCAATGATGCTTCCCGGACGCGATGATGATATTGAGATCAAATACCATTCCCATGAACTGGATACGTCGGTGTTTGAGGTGCTGCTTCCGGCAACGGTGCTTGTGAACGAGCGCAATGAGCTGACGCGCAGCTATGGGGATTGCGGGCATTTCCTGTCCATCCCGGCAGGTGCGGCAACGCTGGATATCTTTATGCTGATCCGCAACGACCTGAAGATCGCCCTGTCCACGGTGCTTAAGGATTCGCGTACCCGGGGGCAGCGTTTTTCCTATGATGAGGTCCCGGTTTATATCAATGAGAAGCCGGAACATATCTCGATCGTGGCGCAGCCGATCAATGACCGGCATGGGCAGCGGACGGATTATACGGCCATCTCGTTTTTACGGGAGCGCAAGCATCTGCCGTTCGATATGAAGCATTACGAGGTGGATTACGCCGCTTCCCAGCGGATCTCGGATCTGGAACAGGAGCTGAAGAAAACCAGGGAGAACCTGCGCCAGACCGTCACGGAACTGGAATCCACGAATGCGGAACTGCAGGCAGCCAATGAAGAACTTCTGACAGCAAACGAGGAACTGCAGTCTTCGAATGAGGAACTGCAGTCTGTGAATGAAGAGCTGTATACGGTAAACTCCGAATACCAGTCCAAGGTGACGGAACTTGCAGCACTCAATGATGACCTTGCAAACTTCCTGTCCACCACGCTGGTCGGGGTTCTGATGGTAGACCGGCATCTGAATATCCGGAAATTCACAGAATACATTTCCTCAGAGTTCAATGTCGTGGAGCAGGATGTGGGGCGCTCCCTGCGTTACCTGACCTTCCATTTCGCAACGGTGGATATCATGGAGCTTTGCCGGCAGGTCTTAAAGACGAACGAGCCGCATGAGCAGCACTGCGCTTCGATTGCCGGGAAAACCTATCTGATCCGGATCGCGCCGTACCGCGCCCACGACACGGCGTATTCTGCGGACAATCCGGAAAGCAGCAGGCGTGATACGCTGCGGGGGCTGGTCCTGACCTTCATTGATACGACGAAGCAGGTGGACGACCAGGACCAGATCGACGAGATGGCAAAGGCACTGCGGGAGGCTGTCAAGGCGGGAGCGGAAAAAGAGACCTTCCTGTCCCAGATGTCCCATGATATGCGGACACCGATGACCGCGATTTCCGGACTGACCCAGCTTTCGCTGAAAGAGGAGGGGCTCTCGGATACCCTGCGGGACAACCTGCAGAAGATCGAAACGTCCAGCGAATATCTGCTGGGCCTGATCGAAGAGATCCTGGAGACCAGCCGGATCAATGCCGGGAAAGTGGTATCGGTCTGCACGGCGGCAAAAGAGGAAGATGTGCTGGGTTCGATTGCGGCGATTGCCAGGGAACAGGCAGTGCTTTCAAACCAGCATTTTTCCTTGCAGGTCAATGGCTGCAAGGATCGGTATGTGCTGATGGATGTCAAGCATGTGGAACGAGTCATTGTGAACCTGCTTTCGAACAGCATCAAGTTCACGCCTTCCGGCGGGGAGATCGCGTTTATTGCAAACGTCCGCTATGATACAGAACGCGCGAAACATACCTATATTATCAAAGACAATGGCATCGGCATCAGCGAGTCATTCCAGAAGCGGATGTTCCTTCCGTTTGAGCAGGAAGGGGTTGGCGGCGGTATGGCAGATGGAACCGGGCTTGGGCTTTATATCTGTAAGAGCCTGGTGGAACTGATGGGGGGCACCATCCAGTGCACCAGTGTATTAGGTGAGGGGAGTGAATTCCGGGTGGAGCTGTCCTATCCGCTTGCTTCGGAAGAACAGATTGCGCGGAAGGTCTTCCAGTCGGTAGACTTTGAAGACCAGGCGCTCTATGGAAAGAATGTCCTGCTGGCAGAGGACAATGAGATCAATGCAGAAGTCATCACAAAAATCCTCTCGACCAAGGGCATCCACTGCACGCTTGCGAAAGATGGAAAGGAAGTGGTGGAGCTGTTTGCGGCAAGCGGCGGTTATCATTTCCAGGCCATCCTGATGGATCTGATGATGCCGGGGCAAAACGGAGACCAGGCGGCGGTCGAGATACGCGGCTGCCTTGAAGTGCCGGATGCCCAGACCATCCCGATCATCGCACTGACAGCGGATATTGCCGGGGATGTGGAGAAACGCTGCCGAGACGCAGGCATCAATGCCCTCGTCACGAAGCCCATTGATCCGGACAAGCTGTTCTCCAGCCTGTTCCGCGAAATCGAAAAACAGGCGGAGCGGATTTAGCGGACTTCAGACTTGAATCAATCGCGCACACAAAGGAGTTGAGTTCTTAATCATGAATCACGATATGCAACAATTACTGAAACGGCTGTCCCGG
>CADBTO010000132.1 GCA_902797565.1 uncultured Lachnospiraceae bacterium | reverse complement strand
CTGCTTTCTTGTCTTTCGAATTGATCGCCACGCCGTTCGCGTCAAAGAGTACGAAGGATCCGATATTGTCTGTCGAGTCCGCATCCGGAATGATCTTCAGCGTCACCGTATTCTGCCCTTCATTCTCCTGGATTTCATAGGAACCAATGCCCTTCTCTTCCGTTCTCGCGCTGAACTGCGTGATCTTCAGCGGTCCCTGCAGGATTCCGGGATCAATCTCGCAATCCGATACGAATTCCGTGCCATTGTACAACCGGATCACGGTCTTCTTTACGTCCGTCGTTGCTGTCATCAGATGCGTGATCACTTTATCTTTAGCAACCCGCTGTCCAATCTGGACATTGTCACACCAAAGCTCGAAATCCGTGACTTGAACCTCGAAATCATCCGGAATGCAGATCCCGATATCAAACGCCAGCTGCTCATACTTCGGCGTAATGTAATAAGTTGCACCATCGACCTCATTTGCAACAACCATCTGTGAACCGTTCTCATTCTCCACGGAATCGCCGGACATCAGCCGCTCGATTGCGCCGCAGGTCAGCCGGTTCAAGGAAGAAACCTGCTGTGAAAAACTTGTCAGTGAGTCCATTTCCTGTGTCTGGATATTCTGGTAATCATCCAGGATCGTATTGTATTCCTCTGCTGTCAGCTCCCCGATCCGATAGAGAACCTTCGCGTTCTCGTATTCTCCTTTAAGATCATCCCGCTGCTCCTGCACAAGCACAAGCGCATTCTTGATCCCGATATAGGTATTGTACGCATCCTCCACCTCATCCCGCTTGCCATCTTCTGTCTCCACACATTCCTTGTATGCGGACATATACTCAAGCGATGCGTCCAGAAGGCACTCCGGATTATCTGACATATACCAGGAACCATCCCGCTTGCCCTTGAACCAGATGTACTTGAGTTTGAATAAGATCGGCCAGAAGCCGATGGAAAACCCGCCTTCCCAATAGCTGTCAATCGCTTTCAAAAACTGCTTGTATTTCGCCTTGAGTTCCCTTTTGTTCACCTGCTGGCCAGACACAATCCTGTTGTAATACGGTGCCAGGATGCTCATATCGCTCCACTTCATCTGCTGGGCAATCGCATTCCAATAGCTTGTAATTGCAACATAGGCAAGGGACTTTGCGCCGCGCGCCTCAAACACTTCATTGTCATGTTCCAGCGTATAGCTTTTCAGATACGGAAGGTCTTTCCGGGAAAGCTTTTTTAGCACCTGTGTCTGGTACGGATTCACCAGTTCATATCCTTCCAGTGTTGGATCCGGGCTGGATGTTCCATAATCACTGACCAGGTCTAAAAGCTTCGCCAGCTTTTTCGCACTCGCATTTGCCGCCCGCTCTGTTGATGTAATGGAGCTTTCCAGACTCGTCACAGTCTGCTTCGCTGCTTTTACGTCATCCTCTGTCTTTTCCCCGGTTGCTGCCAGCGCCTCGGTCCGAGCCAGCGCATCCTGCGCCAGCAGAAGCCGCTCCTGGTCAAACTCAATCCGCTCTCTGCTCTTGTATATATCAATATAGTGGTTTGTTACATCATTTTCCAGAGAGATCTTGAAATCTGCCAGATTATTCTTCGCCTGCCGCACTGCCTCCAGCTTCTCTGCCGGACCATACGCAAAATCATAAATCTCATCCAGGGTGGGGTCACGCGGAAGCTCAATCGAGAGCAGGAACTTCCAATGCCAGGTACTGATGTAATTCCGCTTGATTTCCACCGCCTTGACTTTGTTCGCATACTCCTGCTCCGCCTTCTCCAGCTTTTCTTTCAAATTCTCCGCCTTCTCGCTGACCGAGAATGCAAGCTTCTTCGCCTGGGAAAGGGTCAGCTTGGTGCGGCGGCGCGGCGCCGTCTGCAAAGATGCCGTCTTTCGCTGGACTGATCCGGAAGCATCCCCCCAGCCGCCCCCGCTCTGGCTATTTGAAGACTGGCTGCCGATACTCTGCACCACACCCTCCGTATTATGGCCAAAATAAGCAGAAAAACTGCCAAGCGCAACGCTCCCGACCAGAACAAGCGCTACAATCTGGACGCCTGTATGGTGCACAAGCCCCGCCAGGACGTCACCCGCCGTCTTTCGCCGGAACTTTTGGTTTTTTCGTACTGGCTGCTGCCTTGAATGATCGCCCATACAAACCGTCCTTTCCTCTCTTCCCGCCTTGTCGTCTTACTCCGCTTTTGCGTCTTTATTTTGTGTAATGAAATACAGGTCAAAACTGTTTCCTTTTTCGTCCTTCGTCAGGAAACTGTATACCAGTCCTCCGGATTCAAAGGAATAGATATATACTTTATAGTCTGTCGAATAGGAATGCACCTGCACCAGATCAGACATTTCCCGTGTTGACTCCATCTTGACCGGGCCGCTGTAGACATTTGCCTTCCGAGAAAGATTGTTGATCGCAACTGCCTCGGCAAGTGTCACAGCTGATTCACCCCGATGGATCGGGGCACCGAACACCGCCTCCAGCTGCCGGACATTCGTGCATCTGCTGGATCCCACCATAATGTGGTCACTCTGTACATACAGCGACTTCACTTCTGCCTGGTCATCCAGATTCGCGACATCTGCCGGAATCTCATAGCTTGCGCCAATATCCGAAAGTTCCACAACGGTACTCTGTGAAGCCTGGTATACAATGCGTGATCCCTTGTATGCTTCCGCGACTTCCGTTGTCTTCTTCCCGACCAGAGTGCTGTATACGATCTCATCTGCCGAAAATGTCCCGTCATAAACAAGATCCCCGGATACCCCGTACAGCTTTCCCTCGCCTTCCTTGACACCGCTTACGAATGCTCCTTCATACTCCTTGCTGCTATTGGCCCTGTAAAGCGTGCCTTTTCCATTGTATTTGTTTTCTTTGAAACGGCCCTTGTAATGTACCACACCAGATGGATAATACTGTACACCGCTTCCTTCAAACATGCTCTTTGCGAACTCACCTTCATATACGAGGCCGCCCGCCTTGTCCATCAATTTCCCCTGCCCTTTGCAGTACCCGCTCCGCACCGCGCCCTCATAGGCGATGTGCCCGTCCTTCGCCTTGATCCGTACCGTCCCCTTCTGCATTCGCAAAAGCAGTGACGTGTACCGGTATGTCCGGATCCCGTCCTCATTCCCGATCAGGCCGAACGCCGACCGGACAAAGACAAGATAAAGGATACTGATCGTCCCGATGATAATCACGATCGCGAATGCCAGCCGTTTGCTGACCATCCAGTTTCCGATCGTATAATAGTCCTTCTTATGCTTTGGACGGACATCCAACAACTTGACGAAGAAGTTCCGGATTTTCGCCAGAACCTTCGTCCGGATGTACGAAGGGCTTCGCAGCATCGCCAGCTTGTTGACCAGCGGCATGACGCGCGCCTTAATGGCATTGACGATAATGGTAAATATGCTATTATTCATCGAACTATCCTATTTATGATTCGCTATCCAACACCAGCTGCAGCGGCTCCCGTTCCATTGGCTCGTCCAGATGCCGCTCGCATTCGAACAGATACCACTTGACGATTGCATCGTCCGGAAGTTCCCGCAGGATTGTCGTAAACATATTCCTTGCAAGATAGAAGTCCTGTCCTGCAAACAGTTCCAGTGCCTGCTCGTATTTTTCCAGATTGCGCAGCTTCGCCGACCGGACGTCCGCAGGATTGGCATCGAGTACTTCGTAAAGGTCGATCTTCTTTTCCGTCTCCTGGATGAATCCAAGATACCGCAGCTTTCCGGGAATATTCTCCCGTTTTGCCACTTCCCCGGTAATCACCAGGCGGATGCCCTTCTCAAAGAACCAGTCCGCAAATTTCTCCAGGACACGGGTCTCCATGGAATCAAGGAATGCCATACTCTGTCCCTCCGTCCCCACAATGCCGTAGTCATACGCATTGTAGTGGAGGATAACTGCTGCCGGCATCTTTTCCTCTTCCCAGACACCCTGTGCTTCGTCCAGGAAGTCCGTACCGAACCCGGCCGTGTGGCGTACATCCTGCTGGAACAGCAGTTTTGCCCGCCGCATCCCCATATCGCTGGATATGAAGATTCCACGATGCGCTTCCCGGTGCGACTCCATCAGCGCCAGAAGGTCGTTCATCTTTCGGATTCCTTCGTGGCTCTGCCGGAACTTTGTGGAGAACGAAAGAATCGCCTCCGTCCCTTCAAAGCGGATCATATCCCCGCACTGCACCTCTCCGATCGAACCTTTCTGCAGGATTTCCTCGATCTTCTTCGGTGCGAAGCGGTAATACGCCTGATAGGTCTGATAAACAGAATAGCTTGCTGTCTTAAAGCGTTTCTCAATTTCAGACACCGCGTCCCAGTGTTTTTTCAGATAGCCTGGCACCCGCGCAGGATACCGGACAGGCTGTCCATCAATGGATACAGAGGCAAGTGCCCGGCAAAGGACGCCCAGCTCCCGCCTCCCGACCAGCAATTGGATGATCATCGCCGCAGCAAACAAGCAAAGAATTGCAGCTAAAAATCCTCCAAATCCCCGTACAGTCCCCTCCGGTACTCCTTCATAGCGGTCAATCGCCGCCACAACATATGGAATTCCGGAAGTCTTCTGCAATGAGATCGCACTGATCAGGTACTTCTGTCCCTGGAATGTGAACACCCGCTCCGCAGTGCCGGTCTTGACCGCACTTTCTGCCACTTCAAACGGCACGCTGTCATAGAACTGTTCCCGCGCCGCGAAATTATGGCAGGACTTGGAGAGGATGATGTCCGTCACTGTCTTTGTGGAATTCTCCACTGCAAAGAGTACCATATCGTCCAGCGAGACATTTGCCCACCGCCGGATCGTAAAATACGCCTTGCTGTCATAGAACTGCTCCGGGGTCTTCGAAACCAGCGCGCTTTCCGCATACCGCTTCGCGAAGTCCTTCGCCTGCCCCGACACGAGCTCCAGCTCGCTGGCACAAAGCGCACGGTCTATCCGCGAATAGCCTGCAAGGAATAATCCGCCCAAAATCAGCGCCAACACCGCCAGTCGGAGAGCCAGGTTCGCATAACGCACCCGCCTCGACCCCAAAATCAGGAACAGCAACAGAACCAGCAAACCTGCCGCCCCATATCCAATACATGCCAGTACCGTCACGGGGTGCCTGCGCATCACATCCCGGAACGAAAGTTTTGCACGTAAATACGTTGTCTTTATGTCTGTGTCTACCCGCGCCACTGTCTGCGGTTTTTCATCGTCCTGCCAGCCATAGAGCGCTCCGCTCATGTAGTAGCCTTCCGCAAACATTCTTTTTCCACTCGCATACAGGGTATAACGCGCATCCGCCACCTCTGCCTGCTCGTCTTCAAACTTGATCCGCTCCGCGGAAAGAACCACCTTCTTTCCTGTGGCAGAACCTGCTCCCGCCTCCGCTTCTTCCTTGTTTTCTGCCGCTTCAACACTCTCCATGTCTGATTTCGAGAACGTGAAAAGCTGGATTCCTCTCCGGTCTTCCTCGACCGCCGAAATATACAGGCTGTCTCCGTCTTCTACCATTGAAGAAAACAAAAGCCCTGAATCCATCAAAAACGCCTGCGTGTGCCGCAGCGGAGCCATATCTTCAGACAATTCATAGATGCAGTATGTCTTTCCACCCGCAAACTGGTTTTCTCTGGAAAGCAGAACGGATAATGTCCCGTTCCCACGCGTCACGGCTTCAAAACTTTCGTATTCGAACGTCTTCGCCTCTTTCGACGCCATTGCCTTCCCTTCTTTTGAAATCCTGGTCAGGAAAGAACCGGATGGCCGCTTGTCGATCGTATATGTATCACTTCCGAGCAGGACGCCGCCCACATACGCACCTTGCACATCCTCCTTTTCCTGCTGCGTAACCATCCATCCGCAGACTATGCAGACCAGAATGATCCACGCAAATATAATCGGTATAAATGCTACTCGTTTCATAATCCTTTTTCTCTTCGGAGGAGTTGCCGGCAGCCCGGCAACTCCCGAAGCCCCTTACTTATATAAAAGTTCTGTTCCAATCACCTTGAAATGATTAAACAAAAACGCCAGCCAAACTACATCCCCGAAGAGAAGCTGTGTAATGAACGCCGCAAGCGCAATAATCGCAAGCACCACGGACAGCCGGAGCAGAATCGCGAAAAGTGTGTCCTTGTGCCGCGCATACGCCGCTTTAATCCTTGCGATGATCCCCCGTTTTTCTTCGGAAGTCGCCGCAATCCGGATATCCCGATAGAGATCTGTGAAGCGCTGGTAACTCTCGTTTGCAATCCGTTTTTCCAGGAGGATATAGCTGACCGCTTTCTCAGAGGCCTTCGGTTCCAGCATCCGCCGCGCGAGCACCGCCGCGCGTTCGGTACAGTCCCCTTCGCCGCGTTCCGGATCAAAATCCGAAAAGTCGATCTGATATCCCAAATACACATCATTCCCGCTCGAAAGATTCACTTGCCCCTGATCCAAAATCAGGTATAATACCGACCACGGCAGTCGGCAGTCAATACAGGCAATCAGGAAATTGATACAGATCTCCTCGCAGCGCGCCAGCGGATACGAATCTCCCATATAGAACCGGGAAAGCGAACGTTCCTGGCTATAAGGAAAAACAAGCACAAACTGCCCATTCCAGGAGAACGTATCGATGATCCGTTCTTTCATTCGGATCTCTGCCTGTTCAAAGATAGAAAGGAGCTGTTTGACCGTCCCGTGGTCTTTCACCGCGATGACAGTATAGAAATCCTCCGCAGGAGACGAAACATCCCGGCAGATACAAACATCATTGACCGCGTTCGAGCGCGTCATTTTGACGACTTCCAGCTCCCTGTTTTGTGACTGATAGATCATGCGTCCCCATCCTTATTCTTTACGATCGCATAAGCATACGTAGATATCAGCATAGAATCCGTGCAGTAGATCTTGATCTCATACACGCCTTCCTTGGAAGGAGCTGTATACACCCCGTCCGAAGTAATCTCGCCGCTCGCTGCTTCAGTCAGTTCATAGGTCAGTGAAGCCGGTTCCATATTGTGGTAACGGACACCGAAGTAATGGCTTTCCTTCGGCCCCATCACAAAGGTCGGCGTCTCTGCAGAGATGCTCTTGTCCTTGATGTTCTCTATCTTCCGGATGTCCATGCCGGACGGGAAGCGTGTTGCCACCCAGCGGTAGGTCAATGTCAGGAAATCTACATTGCGGAGCAGTCGTACCGCTACCACAAAGCTCCCTTTATCATTAAAGACTTTGACCGCCGTCTCCGCCTCCGGAATCCCGCCGCCGGTAAACAGCTGGCTGTTTCCATAGACCGTGCTCCTTCCGCTTCGGTTCAGATCCGGATCGTCACTGACGAACTCGTATCCAACATCCACATAGACATTTCCAACACCCAGCCCGTGGATGATCTCCCCGGAATAGCAGATGTCGCCTTCCCGCGCATCTGTTCCAAGCGGAATCTCAAGCACACCGCTGGCGCGTTCCATAATTTCGTTCCCGCCATGTTCCATCGGCCGAGCCTGCTGCATCATCGGGGAACCACCCACCACCTGGCGGATATCCGCATTCTTGATGAAGTATCCCAGATACTTGGACCGCAGCTCGTCCTGGGACGGGATATTCAGATACTTCTTGACCTGCTTCTCCTGCACTTCCTCGATCACATACGCCGTATCCGTCCGAACCAGCTTCAGTTCCGCCAGCCGGATGAAATCGTCGCTGTCCCCGATCGCGCGCATTTCCAGAGAAGTCTGGCCCACCGCACGATTTACAAGCGTCCGAGGCGGCTCCTTCTCAATCAGAATCTTGATTGAAAAGTTCTCATTGACTGCCGCGTCCACGCCGCCGACCGTTGCCTTTGCTGAACCGCTTTCCAGGATGATGCTTGTCTCCATCCCTTCTCCGCCGACGCAGGTAAACCAGTAACGTTTCTCCCAAGTTTCTCCCATCTCCAGTGAAATGCCGTCAATATTGACATCCACCGTGTGTCCGCCCGCCGCATTTTCAAACCCCGGCGTCTGCAGGCTGCCCTGATAGGTCAAGGAAACCGGACTGCTCGAAACCTTGCGTGCCCGAACCAGGATGCAGGCGCTCTTTCCAAGGCTCACCGTGCCCGGAAGCTCGATTTCCACTTCGTAGTTCAAGTCCGCGAACAAGCTTTCGCGCGCAAGGAATTCGCCTTCATCGACGAACCCTTCTTCCAGCGAGTCCGAATCTGCAAGATACAGGCGGAAACCTTCTGTGATCCGGTTGTTCTCGTAGTGGTTCTCACCTTCGAAATGCCCGACTGAATAGACACTGTGCCCTTCCTGCTCATCATACCGCAGGCACAAGGTTGCACGGTCTGATTCCAGTGTATCGAACCCTTCAACGGTGGACAGTTTTTTTACGACCGAGCTTTCCACCACGATCTCCCTGCCAAGGCCGTCAATCGCGACCCCGCTTTCTACCAGAATCGATAAGTCATCCAGAGAAACAACGCCGAGCCCGCAGACGATCCCGCTGCCGTACATCATGTTGTTCAGAAATCTCTGTTTTTCCAAGAAGTACTTCTGCTCTGCAATAAAGTCCGCACTCGTCAGCATCTTTCCTGCATAATAGCGATTTCTCTCAAATGGTAGGAATTGGTTGTTGTTCATTTGCTATCCCCCTACTGCTACCTTCGGAGTGGCAGGCAATGCCGTTCTGTCTGATCCTGCCATTCCTTATGAATGTATATTGGATCGTTCTGACCGCGAGCCGCTTCGTTTGGACTTCTTCTGTATTTCATAAATACTTCATAAGCACTTCACAATCGAAACCATCACAATATGTTGAATTTCAATTATGAATTATATCTTTTGTTGGCATTATACGCAAGTAATCTATACAAAAGTTACACAAAAAATCCACTTTTTTTGGGTTTTTACGATTTTTTTTGATTTATTTCCCAAAATTGACCCGCTATCTTAATACAATCCTACAGTTTGCCGTTATACTGTATTAGCTTTCTATATCATTTTTATTATCTGCACAGGGCCGGTTCAGATATCCTGTTCCGCATGCACCGCCGCCCGGATGTCCCCGGTCTGTGCAATCAGGAGCCTTCCGCCCGGCTCATTGCTTGATCCCAGAAGCGTGCCGATCTGCCAGCCCAGTGACAGGTCGTACAGGAAGGTCCGCACCCGCTGCAGCGGGCTGTATTTTTTCGCCGCCACACCGACTGCCGCGCCCAGCAGCGCCACTGCGTCCTCATCGGTTTTGGCATAGAAGAGCGCGGGCACCAGCACGCCTTTCGTGTCCTGCCTGCTCTGCATCTTCTGCGTCAGGAGCGCGCCCTGCACCTCCCCGTCCCGTGCCAGGACACAACTGCAGCTGCGGTCAAACAGATCCCGGTTTCCCGCAACCGGGTACAGCATACGCGCCGCAGGCTCTGCCTCCAGGCGTTCCAGGATATCCTGCAGTTCCTGCAGTCCCATGGATATCAGGAAACGCGGCCTGGGCAGCTCCGAAAGGTTCCGTTTGAACACCGGCAGCTTCGAGATCGTGCGCAGCGTCAGGTCATCCCGAGCCAGCCTGCGCTCCTCATCAAAGAGCCGCTCCTCAAAATAGGACGCCCCCTCCGAATAGCCATCCGCTTCCAGATAAGTCGAACGGATACTTGCCGAAATTTCCGAAATTCCGAATCGTTCGGCTATTCGTTGTGTTTCCAGAAGCAGCTGCTCCCCTATGCCGAGCCCGCGCCACTCCTTCTCAACGAACATCCATTCGATTGCAATCCGCTGTTCCAGTCGAAGCGCAACCAAAAGCCCCACCGGGGTATTTTCCTCCCCGGCACGGGCACATAGTGCAAAACAGGATGGCATCTGCAGACAGACCTGCAAACACCCGAAAGGATCCATGGAAGTGCACCGCTCCCTGGTCCGGGTAGATAAACATTCTATTTTCATGCCTCGCTCCTACTCTTCTCCTGTTCCCTGACTGTCTGGTACTGCTGCTGCAGCGCATCAAACAGGTTCCTTTGCTCCGCCCTGACTGCGTCTGCTTTTTCTATATAGCGGGAATTTTCTTCCACATCCAGCCCCGGCCAAAGCCCGATTTCCTGCTCCCTCTGGAGATGGGACAATTCCCTGTCGCAGCGCTCAATGCGTGCCTGCACATCGTGGAAGCTGTATGCGGTCTGGACTGCAAATTCTTCGCTGTGCTCGGCTGCAAACACGCGCTGCAGGTCTTCCACATGCTCCTTTGCCTTCTGGACGTCTTCGGCGTACTGCGCGCGCTTTTCTTCCAGCTGCTGCACCGCCTGATCCACCTCGCCCCTGTATGCCAGGTCACTTTCCTCCCGCTCACGCAGCTTCCGCCTGCGCTCCTCGGCAACCTGGGCATGGACAACATCGATTCCTTCCTTTCGGATGCGGCGGGCAAGCAGAAGCGCCTTCCGGTACAGCGCCACATTGTTCCCGAAGAGGATCCGGGCCGCCAGCTGCAGCTTCTCATCCGTAACCGGCCCATAAAAATCCGAAAGCCCGTAGCGGATCGTCCCGTTTTTCTCCGCTTCTTCCACTTTTTCATCGCGGGCATGGAACGAAAGCGGCTCGGCAGAATCGTCCGGATTGTCCTTCCGGTAGAGCATCGCGGCCGCCTTTTCAAGCAGGTTCACCCAGAGAACGTCGCTCCCGCCGCCAACCATCACCTGATTCATCGTCAGGCTGACCAGATCGCCCTTTTCATCGCAGAGCTGCACCACAGCCATTCCGCCGATCTGCCCGCGCACGAGTGTTTTCATATACTCCGGATCCAGCTCGATCATCGCCTGGAGCAGCGCCGTAAACATGCTTTCCTGCGCCCCCTGCTGCGGCTGGATGCGTTTCGCCTCTTCCCGCGAAATTCCGCCCGGATACAGCAGCTCCTGGTTCCGTTCCCGCATCCCTTCCCGGAACAGACCTGCCTCCTGCACATTGGCCATCAGGATGCCCTGGAATTTCACATTGCTGCGGCCCATCTTCCGCTCTTCAAACCGCGAAAGATCCCAGCCCGCCTGCTGCGCCTCCCCGCTTGAATAAGAAATATAGCTGCCGCTGAAGAGATCCAGCATGATCTCTTTCCCCATGCTCCGGGTCTCGCGGTCCACCAGCTGCTGGTACTGCCGGACCATATCCTGTTTCAGGTCCGTGATGTCCTTTCCGGAAAAAATGTCCCTTGCCTCGGCTTCCAGCTGGACATCCACATAGCCCTGGCTGCGCAGTTCCTGCTCCACCTGCACGAGCGCCTCCCGGACGCCTGTCTTCTTTACCTCTTTCGCAAAGATCGACTCCGCATTCATCTTCAGCGCAATACAGGAAGCTAGGTTGTTGATGCCCTTGAGCATCCGGTATGCGGGATGGCGCTGCAGAAGGAGGCGGACATAGGCCCCTCGCAGCCGCTCGCTCTGGGGATCTGCGCCCTCCTTCAAAAACTCCGCCGGCACGGTCTGGCACTCCTGGTAAAGCTTCTGGAAGGCCTCTTTGATTTCTTTGGACAATTCCTTTCGCAGCCGGAACATCTCCACAACCTGCTTCTTCGACAGGTTTTTCTGGAGCCATGGCACCTGCAGGTCCGAATCCAGATTCGCGTATTTGACCGGATCCTCTTCCCGGAGTTCCTCGATGGCAGACCAAATCACGACCATATCCCGCATATCGCCATGCGCGAGGATGCGATCCATACGCTTCCGGGCACCCAGGCATTCATCCACCTGCTGGCCCGCTTCGGCATAGACATCTGCCCAGCTTCCGGGGACGGCCTGGTGGTGCCTGCGATCCGCGATCTCCCGGAAATACTTCCACTCCAGCTTTGACCGTTCCAGCATGCGCTTTACCGCGTCCAGGCGCCTCTGCCCTTCTTCCTTGTGTTTGCCGCCATGCGAACCGATATATGCCTCGCAGTTTTCCCGCAGCCTCTTGTAATGCCCCTTGATCGTATCCCTTTCTTTTTCGAAATCCTCGTCCTCCTGCGGGATCTGCTTTGCCAGTGCGCGCGCCATCGCCTCAAAGCCGTCTTTGATCCGCTGCATATCGCCCCCGTCCCGATCTCCGTTCGCTTTCCGCAGGCTCATCAGCTCGCGCTTCTTCCGCGCCAGATAGTGCTCGCCCTCCGTGCCGACGCCTTCGTCAATATGCTTGCCCTCCAGAAGGTCCAGCGCACAGCCGATCTGCTCCTTCCGTTCCTGCGGGGCCTCCTTCACCTCTGCCAGGGCCTGGATGAACCGCGCTTTTTCCTGGGCAAGTGCTTCGAGCATCGCCGCCACCTTTTTCTTCCGCGCCTTGGACATTGGAAAAACCGAATGTTTCGATTCTCCGTAATCCATGCAGGCTGCAATCGCATTGTCATAACAGCGCAAAACCTCGCCGGCCTGCTCTTCAAGATCCATCGCCGGATCAACCGGGCTGCGCAGCGCCCCGTCCAGAAGGAGCAGCCGGTTCTTGACCTGCTTCATCTCCGGGCTGTCTGTTTCTTCCGGGCGCTTGCTTTTGTCTTTCGTATCCAGATACAGCAGCATTGCCTGGTTGCGCATCATCTGGGTCTCAAGACGGCTCTTCTCCCTTCGGGCAAAGCCCTCCTCCACCTTGGTCCCGTCCGCTTTGGAAAGCTCCTCCGAAAGCTCCCGGGTAATGCGCTCATTTTCCAGCGTCAGTGCGCCAACGTCCACCTTGGACGCGACCATGTCCAGCCGCCGCTCTTCCAGCCAGTTCTTGTACACAGGCTGCGCCTGCTCCTGCACATTGCTGAGCTTGAACTCAAACGGCTTCTTTTTTATTTGCTTCTGCAAATCTCCCTGTGGCATAGCCAGATCCTCCTATCAACTATCCTGTTTAGGCTAGGGACACATATGCACCAGGAGGATTTGCAGCCAAATCCTCCTGGTTCATTATATTCTTTGCCAGCCCCGTGGTCAAGCAAAACTTACGGATTACTCCGCGTCATCTTCATTCTTCGCTGCCCACTCCTTTTCGCGGCGGGCGCGGATTTCCACGCGCTGTGCCTCTTCCGCTTCCCGAAGCTTCAAAAGCTCCTGCGCGCCCTCTTCCCCGCCTTTCAGGGCGGCAGCGGCTTTCTGCTCTGCCTGCAGGCCGAAGATCAGCTGCATCGCCAGCTGGCGGTTTTCGCCCTGGAGGCTTCCCACCGAAAGAGACCCCTCTTCGATCCACTGGTCCGCGGCCCGGTACTGCAGCCCGTTTTCCGTCTGCTCCACCATCGCTGCAGCTGCCTTTTCAAGAACCTGCACCCAAAGCGCCTTGGGGGACGCTTTGTCAAAGGTGGAAACCGTTACATAGACATGGACCGGAAGCCCATCTGCGTCATGCAGCTGTACAGCAGCAACCTGCCGGTTCTGAAACCGGACAAGCGTCCCGTACACGAACGCCGGGTTCGTCTTCAGAATATCCGTAAGGACCGGCATCAGGAAACCATCCTTGGCGCCGCCCAGATCAGAAAGTTCCGCCACGTTCTTTTCTCCATAAAGCCGGGCATCATATGGATAGGCGGCAGTTTCCCGGAACTTGCCATCAAAGCAGGGGAATGCCCTGTCTGCTTCCCAAAGCGGGGAGTAGCGCGCCGCCTCGTCCAGGAACGCCATCTGCCTCTGCTTCATCTGCTTCCGCTCTTCCTCGCGCCGGCGCTTCTCCTCTTCTTCCCGCTGTTTCTTTTCCTCATTAAGCCGGATCTGCTCGCGCTTCTTCTGCTCCGCTTCTTCGCGGCGCTGCTTTTCTTCCGCCTCACGTTTTAAGAACGCATCCAGCCTTGCCTGCTCCGCATCCTTGCGCCTCTGCTCCTCGCGGCGGAAGAACTCTGCCTTTGCCTCTGCAAAGCCCATTTCCTGGATCAGCCCGGCAAGCTCCTGCACCTTCTTCCCGATCTGCGCAACCTCGCCGTCACCGGACCCGAACAGGAGTTTGACTGCAAGATCCTGTTCCAGATCCATCGTATCCCCGGGAATCTCAGCCGTGCGCTTCTCAGCCGGCCACGGCACCTTCGCATCTTCCAGCTTCCGGATCTGCTTCTGCCCGCCTTCGCCGGTCTTTTCCACCATAATCGCAATCGCTTTTTCCAGCATATGGATCCAGATCGCCTTGCGATCCTGGCCAATGCGGGTTTTCCGCAGCGTGATCATCACGGGCTTTGCATCCTGGTCAAACAGGTTTGCCGACGCGTATTCGTTCGTCCCTTTCATATGCGCGACCAGCACATGCTGCAGATACTCCGGATCCACCTCCATCAATGCCAGAAGCACGTTTTTCAGCCCGCCTTCCGGAATCGTGGAAAGGTCTTCCTGCCTCGCCTTGTCAATACCCTTCCCATAGAGGAAGAGATCCTTGTCCTCCACATAACCGCCCCGCTGCTGAAGGAAATAATTCTCGTCAAAGCCGCGGACCTGCGCGCCCGCATGCCGGAGTTCGTCCCAGTGCGCCTCCTTCGCCTGCTGCTTCTCGATCTCCATGCGCCTTTGCATTTCCGCGTATACCTCTTCGCGGATCCGCTGCCGCTCCTTCTCCTGCTCCTCACGGGCGATGCGCTCGCGCTCCTTCCGCTGCTGCTCCTCGATTTTCCTGCGCTCCTTCTCGCGCTCCCGCTCCGCTTCCAGTTCCGCTTTGCGCCGGAAGTATTCCTCCACTTCCCGCTTTACTTCTTCGTCTGCCAGTCGCTCGCGCTCCTCTGCCTCGCGCTCTGCCTGCTCGTACTTTTCTTTTGCAATCCGCGCTTCCTCTTTCCAGCGCCTGCGCTGCGCCTCGCGCTCTTCCTGCTCCCGGCGCAGCTGTGCCCGGAACGCCTCTTCTTTCGCCCGCCGGATCGCGCGTTCCTCCTCGCGCTTTTGCTCCAAAAGCCGCTTTTCCTCGGCAATCCGTGCCAGCTCCTTCTCCTCGGCTTCCTTCATCGCGCGTTCTTCTGCTTCAATGCGCTTTTCTTCTTCAATGCGCTCCTGCTCCCGGCGCCGCTCTTCTTCGATACGCTCCTGCTCCCGGCGCTGCTCTTCTTCCTGTCTCTGGCGCTCTTCTTCCTGTCTCCGGCGCTCTTCTTCCTGTCTCTGGCGCTCTTCTTCCTGTCTCCGGCGCTCTTCTTCCTGCCTCCGGCGCTCCGCCTCTTCCTGCTTCCGGCGCTCTTCCTCCTGGTGCGCCTGGATCCGGTCTTTGTTCAGGTTCTGCCAGACCTTTTCCCATTCATTAAATTTCTGCATGTTTTCGGCGTTCAGATAGGATTCTATGGTCAGGGTTCCGGGATCTACGCCCCGGAGTGCCTTGATGGACACAGTCCGGCCTGTCGTCTTGTCCTTCGCTGCCTTTTCGTACAGCTTGCGATGATAATACTTCGCACGGTACTTGTCGTCGTGCCGCATAAACCATGCTTCCAAACGGTCATCATATTTGAGGCTGTCTGCTTTATTCGCCCATTCCTCATCATCCTTGCGGATTTCCTCCTGGATAAACTCCAGCCGCTTGCAGAACGCATCGATCTCCGGCGCATCAATCAGATCTCCCAGCATCAGTTCCACGGCAGGACGGTCCAGCTGCAGGATCCGCTGGCGCATCCCAAGCGGAATCCCCTGCAAGACCATGCGGTCATATGCCTTCAGCTGCTGCTGCCCGTTTTTCAGATCCTGCACACTCAGGTTCCCAAAGGACATATTGTTGTCAATCCCCTTGACATGGTCAACAATGACCCTGCCCCGGATTCCCTGCGGAACCGGCCCCTCCAGCTTCTGATGCGAAAAATTGTCCTCCTTCCGGTCAATCTGTCCAAAGAGCATATCCGCAACTTCCATCGATGCAAGCTCTCCAACCGCGTTGGAGGTATAGGTAAAGCCGCCCCACGCCAACATCAGGTTCGGTACATCGTTTTGTGCATGTTCCATCAGGTTCCCGTATATTTCTTTTTCCCCGTCCTTTACAAGGGCGGTCTGGGAAGACGCAAAAAGATTGCCGATCCCAAGGAACTCCGCCATCCGGCTGGTTGCCACATGCCGGCTTGAAAGCGTCTTCCCCGGCTCGATCTTTGCCACATCCCGCGCAAACATAAAGGTATTGAATGACTTTGTGAACCGCTGCAGAGTGGCCGCAAGCACCTTGCGTACTTCCTCTTCTTCCCCGCCAAGCCCCGCCAACCATTTGAGGAGCAGGGATTCTGTTTGGTCTGCCTTCTCTTTGGCTTCCTTCCTTCCTGCCAGAAGCTTTTCACATTCCCGCTGGTTCATCAGGTCCAGCTCCGAAATATACCAGATATAATACGTATCATCCAAAGCGACTGACTGGTCCGGATGGACCTTTTTCAGATCTTCCAAGCTCTGGAACTCAGTCTTGATCCGCCTGTCAAGCTCCTTCAAAAGTTCCTCTGCCCGCGCCGAAAGGTTCTTCTGGCCAAGAACCTCTTCCCGCATATCCTCCCAGCAGCCGAGCGGGGTCTGCGGAAGTTTTTCCTCTTTCGTGAAATACTCGTACTGGCCCTGGGGGTTTTTCAGCCGATATACATGGGATGTTCCGGCACCCACATCCTGCACGTCCGGAGCCTGGATCTGGATGCGAAGGTTCAGCTGTGCCGCAATCACATCCCCCCAGGTCTTCTGCACGAGCCCCTGTTCCTGCTCCTGCACATTCACCTGTGGATTTCCTGACAGGTATTCCGAAACCTTGAAGTGGACAATATGCAGTTCCCGCTTCGCGTCTTCCAGGTATTTCTGGTAGGCTGCGCGTTCCTCCGCAGGCTTTTCTTCTTTCGCCAAATAGCTTTCGCAAGCGCTGATCAGCTTATTGTATGAAGCAACAAACATCTGCCCCGCTGCAACAATCTCATGCTGGTATGCCGGGTATAGCGCCGGATCTGCAGGCTTTGCCGGGATCACGAAGGTCTTCATCGTCTGGACATTTTCAAAGCCCTTTTCCACAGCGTTTGCGTCCGGATCCCGGAAGCGCCGCTCCCTCTTCTCGCGTTTTGCAACGATCTGCTCCACATTCTTCGTACCCTGGGACAGCAGCAGCTTGTTCTTCAGCTCTTCCTCAAAGACGCTGCCCATCGCCGTAACCAGGCCGCGTTCCTTGTCCAGCCGTTTATCCGAAGGCATGGACTGGATGGACTCCTGCAGCTTCTTCAGATAAATGGAATCAGACCAGGTCACGAACGAAGAAATCTCTGCCAAAATCTTCCGCGCGGATTCCATCCGCATGGGATCCCGCTCCACACCAGGTTCCATGGACGGCCTGGCCAGATAGACCACAGCCCATTTCCAGAGTTTTCCCATTGCATCTGCCGCTTCTGCGTCCGTCTTTGCTTCCAGCAGCTTCCTTGCAGAGGCCTGAACGGCAATGAATTCCCGTTCGGCAGAAGTTCCAAGATTCTTGCTCTTGTCCAGCTTCAAAAGTTCCCGCACCCGGACCAGTTCCTTGCTGAGCGAAGTTGGAATCGCCTGGCTGCTCCAGACGCCCTGCCCCCGGAAATCATAAACCGCGGTGCCCAGCCCAAGCCTCTCTCCCTGCCTCCGAAGGGCTGCACGAACCCCCAGAAGCCGCGCCGGCTTCCGCTCCGAATAGGATTCGTCATAGATGCTGCTGCACACCTCCAAGCTCTCTTCAACTGTCTCAGCATTCACGCGCCGCAGATACTCCTTCACGATTTCCTCATCCAGGTACTCCCAGTTCTTTTTCCCATAGATCTCATCCACAAGTTCGCCAACGTTCTGGTCGTACTCGCTGTCCAGCTCTGCCCCGGCCAATAAATATTCGCCCAATTCCTGTCCCGTTTCCTTAAAAAACGCGGACTGCCCGTCCCGGACCCCGGTCGCCGCCGTCGTCATCACGCTGCTGATCCCCATAATCAGGCGCAGTGCCGGATGCCGCTGCAGCCGCAGCGCGGCGTATTCCTTGCGCAGCGCAAGATCCATCGGGTTCGCATTCTTATCTTTCAAAAGGGACAGCGGAACCGGTTTTTGCAGCCATTCGATATAGGCATCCGCCAGCTGCCGCTTTGCCTCATAATAGGTCAGCTTCAGCTCGTCCGCCTGCTCCCTTGTCATATGGTTTTCGACCCAGTCCAGCGGAAGGGTGGCCTGGGCGATCAGGAACTTCCCCTTGTCATGTGTGGACAGCACGTCCATCGCCCCAACCAGGGACGCAAACTCCTGCAT
>CADBTO010000131.1 GCA_902797565.1 uncultured Lachnospiraceae bacterium | reverse complement strand
GGGATCATTATCATTGTTCTGACTATGGATTCTTCCACCGGCGAGGTTCTGGCCGGGCCGGATATTGTTTCCAGAGGTTTTGTTTATGTCCGTGGATCCGAGGATCTCATTGATTCGGCACGCAATGTCCTTTCTGAGCGGATGGGGCAGCTGGAGCGCGCCAGGGTACGGGATTGGGGCAGGATTAAAAATGAACTCAAAGCCGTACTTTCGGATTTTGTATGGAAGGAGACCCAGAGGCGTCCGATGATCCTGCCGATTATTATGGAAGTGTAGTTCTTTTTCATGAAAACCATGAAAAGCAGATTTGAGATTTTCAAAGAATCCCTCAAGGGCGGGATGGGGAGCGGCGGAGAATGCAGCCAGTACCAGCGGCCTGTCTATCTGCAGCAGATTCGGCAGGAGGCGCTTGCTGCGCAGATTCCTATCATTCGGGAGGAAACGGAGGATCTTCTGCGGTTTCTGCTGCGTGTCTTGTCACCGGAGCGGATTCTTGAAATTGGGACCGGTACAGGGTATTCAGCGCTGTTTATGGCAGAGCAATGCCCACGGCTCCAGTACCTTCTGTCTTATGAGAGCAGTACGAAGCGGTTTGCAAAAGCGAAGGAGCTGGTGGAGGCGGCCGGGCGTTCCGATGTGATCCATCTGAAGAATCAGGATGCGGTCAAAGGGCTCGAAAGCCCGATGGAACAGCGCTTTGATTTTGTTTTTCTGGATGGAGCCAAGGCACAGAACCATGAGTTTCTGCGTTTGACGGCACCGCTGCTTCGGCAGGGGGGGATCATCGCCGTAGACAATGCGCTGTTTGATGGGCGGATTATGGAGTCCCGCTTCGCGCTCCGGCGGCGGGATCGGACGATCCACAGCAGGCTTCGTGATTTCCTGCGGGAGGTCTACGAAAATCCGGCGTATACATGTGACTTGCTGCAATGTGGAGATGGTATGCTTTTGATTACAAAAAATGAATCTTCCAGATAGCGGCGTGCTGGTTGGACAGGGAGAAGAAAGGGGCAGCGTGATGGGAAACAAGAGGAAACGTCCGGAATTATTACTGCCTGCGAAAGGTATGGAGGAACTCCGTGTCGCCCTGCATTATGGGGCAGATGCAGTGTATGTCGGAGGCGAGCAGTTTTCCCTGCGTGCCGGAGCAAAGAACTTTTCCATCGAGGAACTGGGGCAGGCATCGGCGCTGTGCCATGAGAAGGGAAAACGGCTGTATGTGACCGTTAATATCTTTGCCCATGAAGCGGATCTGCCCGGGGTGCGGGAATATTTTCAAAAGATTACCGGATTGGGAGAGACATCGGAAACGGGCGGGAGATCAGAGAAACCGGACGCGCTGATTATTTCGGATCCGGGGATCTTCCAGCTTGCGAAGGAATGCCTGCCGGGGATGGATCTGCATGTTTCGACCCAGGCAAATAATACGAATAGCGGGATTGCACGCTTCTGGCAGAGCCTGGGAGCCAGCCGGATTGTGACTGCCCGGGAACTTTCGATCAAGGAAATCCGGCAGATGCGGGAGCAGGTGCCGGAGGATTTTGAGATTGAAACTTTTGTTCATGGTTCTATGTGCATCTCCTATTCCGGCAGGTGCCTGCTTTCGAATGTCTTGACTGGCAGGGATGCGAACCAGGGTGCCTGTACGCATCCCTGCAGATGGTCGTATGCACTTATGGAAGAGAGCCGGGAGGGGGAATATTTCCCGATTGCAGAGGATGCAAGGGGAAGTTATGTGATGAATTCCCGGGATCTTTGTATGGCGGGGCATATCCCGGAGCTTGTTTCTGCCGGGATTGACAGCTTCAAGATCGAGGGCCGGATGAAAAATGCCCTGTATGTCGCGGTCTGCGCCAGGACATACCGGCGTGCGCTGGAAGACTTTCTGCTGGATGATGGCAGTTATGAGGCACGCAGGGACTGGTATCTCGAAGAGTTGTCTGCTTGTACCCACAGGCCCTATTTCACGGGTTTCTTTTTTGGAAAACCGGGCGAGGGCGGGCAGATATATGAAAAAAGCGGCTATGAGAAGGGCTATGTTTATTTAGGCTTTGCGGATGGAGCTGGTGAAACGTTTCCTTTTTCGCAGAAAAACAAATTTTCTGTGGGGGAAAGCATTGAAATTATGAAGGGAAACGGGGATAATATACAGGCCAGGGTTCTGGGGCTTCAGACGGAGCAGGGGGAAGCAGTATCTTCCTGCCCGCATGCCGGGGAGCGCCTGTTTGCGACGCTCAGCGAGCCAGTGGAACAATATGATGTATTGCGGCGGCGTGCATGAAAGCGGAGTGAGGTTCGACGCAAAGCGTCGCATCCTCACGGAGTCACAAGAGCGGTTTTTTTGAGCAGCGGAGCTGCGAAAAAGAGCCGCAGTATCGAGTAATGACAAGCGCACAAAGGAGTTCTTACAAAACTCCGACTGCGCGCTGATCGTCGGACGGAGTGAGGTTCGACGCAAAGCGTCGCATCCTCACGGAGTCACAGGAGCGGTTTTTTTGAGCAGCGGAGCTGCGAAAAAGAACCGCAGTATCGAGTAATGACAAGCGCACAAAGGAGTTCTTACTATGGTAGAGGGAAAATATGTGGCTTATGTGGGTACTTATACGCACGAAAACAGCGTGGGAATCCATGTCTATGACCTGGATTTGAGCGAGGGGAAGCTGACGGAACGGTCTGTCGCGCCGATCAACAATCCCTCTTACCTGATCGTGGCGCATAATGGGAAATTCCTTTATTCCATCGAAGATGAAGGAGTGGCGGCATTTTCCATTGACGAGAACGGGGATCTGACGAAGATCAATCAGAAATGGATCGGCGGAATGCGGGGCTGTTATCTGGATATTGATTCCAAAGACCGGTATCTGTTTGTCGGCGGCTTCCATGATGGCCGTGTGACGATGATGAATATCAATGAGGATGGGAGCATCGGGGAGATTGCCGATGGGATTTTCCACCAGGGCGTGGCGATCACGGCGCAGAACCGGCGTTTTGACCATCCGAAAGTGGCCTGTGTGAAACTGACGCCGGATGAAAAGTTCCTTTGCGCGGCAGACTGGGGGCTGAACCAGGTACGGGTGTACCGGATTGATTATACACTGGGACGGTTGAAGCTTGAAGACATTGTGCGCTGTGATCTGGACAGCGGGCCGCGGAAAATGCGTTTCTCTTCTGGCGGGCATTATTTCTATGTCTTGACAGAACTGAATAATAATATCGAGGTTTATCGCTATAGCGTGGTAGATGACGAGCCGGATTTTGAGCGCGTGCAGATCATTCATACAACAGACGGCAAAGATGACCGGATGAATACCACACCGAATATGTGTACGAGTTTTGACACAAAGTATATCTTTACGTCGATTGACGGCTTTAACGGGGTCAGCTGGTTTGACCGGGATAAAAAGGAGGGCACGCTCACGCGGTTGGGGGATACGAAGACCAGCGGCTATTTCCCGAAATCCCTGGTGCTTCTGCCGGGAAATGAATACATCCTGGTTTTGAATCACGACAGCAACCAAATCTATTCATTCCGTTTTTATCCGGAGAAAAATTATGTCTTGATGAAAAATCCGCCGATCAATGTGGATAAGCCCAACTGCATTAAGATTCATCGGTTGGTATAGTGTTTGGGGAAGCAGGGGCTTTGCGAATGCAAAGCCCCTGTATTGATAAGTGTAAGCGTAAACTCTGATGAGAAGCGCACGAAGGAGTTTTTTATGTCACAAGGTTCGATTTTTGGGAAACAGTTTTGTGTTTCTACGTTTGGGGAATCTCATGGAAAGGCAGTTGGTGTGGTGGTGGACGGCTGCCCGGCGGGGCTGCCGCTGTCAGAGGAGATCATTCAGCCTTATCTGGATCGGCGCAGGCCCGGACAGTCTGCCTATACCACAGGAAGGCAGGAGGGGGATGCGGTCGAGATTCTGTCCGGTGTCTTTGAAGGAAAGACGACGGGGACGCCGATTGGGCTGCTGATCCGGAACAAGGATGCGAAATCTAAGGATTATTCGAATATTCGTGATATTTTTCGCCCAGGCCATGCAGATTATGGCTTTTTTCAGAAATTTGGTTTTCGGGATTATCGGGGCGGCGGCAGGTCATCCGGCAGGGAGACAATCGGACGGGTGGCGGCAGGAGCCATTGCAGAGGAGATTTTGAAAAGCCTGGACATTGAGGTGCTTGCCTATGCGAAGGCGATCGGGCCGGTGGAGTGTACATCGTTCGACGAACATGAAATATTCGAAAATCCGCTTTATATGCCGGATGAAGAAGCGGCAGAAGTGGCGGAAGGGTTTTTGAAGAAGTGTATGGAGCGCAGGGACTCAGCAGGTGGAATCATTGAGTGCCGGATCCGGGGGCTTCTGCCCGGGATCGGGGAACCGGTTTTTGACAAACTTGATGCGCGGCTTGCTTATGGGATGCTTTCAATTGGTGCGGTCAAAGGCTTTGAACTCGGAGCCGGATTTGAAGCGGCCCAGCTGCAGGGCAGCGAGAATAATGACAGCTTCCTGATGCGGGATGGCGAAGTGGCGAAACGTTCCAACCATAGCGGCGGTGTGCTCGGAGGGATGAGTGATGGCGGGGAGCTGGTCTTCCGTGTGGCAGTCAAGCCAACGCCTTCGATTGGAAGGGAGCAGGATACCGTTGATATCTATGGAAATGAAACCGAAATAGAAATTAAAGGCAGGCATGATCCTGTGATTGTGCCGCGGGCGGTTGTGGTGGTTGAGACAATGGCTGCACTCGTACTGGTGGACGGGATCTTGTCAGATCTGTCCAGCCGGATGCAGTATGTGCATGATTATTGGAAGAAAAAGGAGAACCAAAGTGTACCACAGATATAAGCTTCTGAAGACAGAAGGGCGGGCGAAGCGCGGGGAGTTTGAAACGGTGCATGGGACAATCCAGACGCCGGTGTTTATGAATGTCGGGACAGCGGCAGCGATTAAAGGTGCCGTGTCCACGGAAGATCTGGAAGGCATTGGGACGCAGGTTCTGCTCTGCAACACCTACCATCTGCATGTCCGTCCGTCAGATACCCTGGTCCGTGAAATGGGCGGGCTGCATCGGTTTTGCCGCTGGGAGGGGCCGATCCTCACGGATTCCGGAGGATTCCAGGTCTTTTCCCTGGCTTCCCTGCGAAAGATCAAGGAAGAAGGGGTTTCCTTCCAGTCCCATGTAGACGGCAGGAAGATTTTCATGGGACCGGAAGAAAGCATGGAGAGCCAGTCCAATCTGGGGTCTACAATTGCGATGGCGTTTGACGAGTGTCCGAATGCTCTGGCAGAGCGGGAATATGTGCAGCAGTCTGTTGATCGGACAACACGCTGGCTGCTCCGCTGCAAAGAAAAGATGGATGATTTGAATCGTCAGGAACATACGATCAATCGAAACCAGCTTTTGTTCGGAATCAATCAAGGCGCGATTTTTCCGGATATCCGGATTGAGCATGCGAAACGGATCCGGGAACTGGATTTGCCGGGGTATGCAGTTGGCGGGCTTGCCGTGGGAGAAACCCATGAACAGATGTACGACATTCTTGACCAGACGGTTCCTTTCCTGCCGCAGGATCGGCCGACCTATCTGATGGGTGTGGGAACGCCAGCGAATATTCTGGAAGCGGTAGACCGGGGGATTGATTTTTTCGACTGCGTGTATCCGAGCAGGAATGGCCGGCATGGACATTTTTATACCCATCATGGCCGGGTGAAT
>CADBTO010000130.1 GCA_902797565.1 uncultured Lachnospiraceae bacterium | reverse complement strand
TACGTCGGATATTACCAAATCTGCGGATGAGGTGCGGCGGGCGCTCCGGGCGGTGAGCCTGGGCGCAGATCTGCCGGATTTCGGGGGCCGGACGGGAGAACGTCCCATCTTTTCACCAGAAGTCATTGCTGATGCACTGGATCAGATGGTGGAAGAACCAGGAGTTTCGATTGACGAATTGTTCGATAAACCGGAGCTGGGGGCGGCGGTATCTAAGAAACTGGAGCGGGCGATGCCGGCAGAAGCCCGGGCAGCGGAGCAGGCGGTAGAACTGCCTGGAGCGTCAGCAGCAAAAACTGGGGAGCAAAATCCGGCAGCAGCAGCGGGCAAGTCCGTGAATCTGGCAGGAGATGCCGCTCTGGAACTGGCGGAACGAGAGAGAGATATCCGGTACAGGCCGGACAGCAGCCGGGTTATGTATGCGGGTGAAACAACGGTGATTCCAGAGGAAACGCTGCAGGAGATCCAGCGTGCGGCAGAAGCGGATCGTGCGCAGGAGGCAGTGCGGGAAGAGGCGTCGAAGCAGCGGCTTTCGAGCGGAATGCCGGAACGGGTGAAGCGTTCCAGTGATTCGGGTGAAGGTTTTATCGGAATGAAGCGGCCAAAAAGAGGCAGCGGGAATACGGGTATGCTGCCGAAGATTGGCACGCCGGAAGAGACCGGGGTACTGCCGAAGCTGATTCCGCAGGAGATTCCGGAAGCGGTCGATCTGCTTGAAAAGGCAGGCGAAACCGGGGAAGTCCCGGTGGTTCCAAGGGTTCCATCACTGGATGAGACGGCGTTCCTGCCGCATCTGGAACTGCCGGATACGCTCAGAAGCGATGGCCCCAGGAATCTGGAACCGCGTATGGAGAACGGCTTGCCGACCATTCCGCCGCCAGATGATACCGGCCTGCTTCCGAATATTGATGAAGCACTGTTTGATCGGATTGAAGAGATCCGGAAACCCGTGTATCTGACAGATGAGGAGAAAGATACGCTGACGTACTTTGCGGCGATTAACGGAATGGATCCGCTGCTTGCAGGTGCGCTTCGCGATGCGAGGGAACGCCTGGAGCGTGGAGGACACGCGGATCGCGGAAACATTCTGATCCAGGGCGATGAAGGCAGCGGAAAGACCACACTTGCGAAGCTGATGTATCGGGTCCTGCAGCGGGAAACGGGCGAGCTTCGTGGACAGATTGGTACGATCAGAGGGTCAAAGCTGAACGAAAAAGACCATCAGGTTCTGTATTCGCGTGTTCGCGGCGGTTGCCTGATCATTGAAAACGCGGGGGAAATCAGTCGGGAATCTGCGGTAACCCTTTCGCTTCTGATGGGCAGTGATGACAGTGGAACCCTGGTCATCGTCGAGGATGATAAGGCGGGCATTGACAAGCTGTTCCAGACTTCCGCAACGTTCCTGCGGATGTTTTCAGACCGTGTGGTGATTCCGGCAATGACCAATGATGAACTGGTGAATTTTGCAAAGGAATACGCAAAGGAGCGGGGATACGGAATATCAGATATGGGTGTCCTAGCGCTTTACGACAGGATTAACCTCATACAGAGACCGTCTTCCGCAACAAGCCTGCGTCAGGTTCAGGACATCCTGGATGAGGCGATCGACCGTGCAGGGCATCGGAGTGGTGGATTTTTCAGCAGATTTTCTTCCAGAAGGAAGACGGATGCAAACGGCGGCATTATCCTGGAAGAACGGGATATTATCGAATGAGTGGTTGGAACACGGCACCCGGCGGAATGCGGGGCTGTAAAAATAAACGATACGAAAGAAGGTTGTTATGAGTCATTTCACAGAGTTTGACGCGTACCTGTTTGGACAGGGAAATCATTATGACATTTTTCGCAAGCTTGGTGTCCACAAGGGCAGGCAGGGGAAGACGGAAGGGGTCTACTTTGATGTGTGGGCACCGCACGCAGCGGAAGTCTATGTCATAGGGGAGTTCAATGGCTGGGACGAGACGGCCAGCCCGATGCGCCGGGTTAAGCCGGATGCGATCGGCGTGTTCGAGACATTCCTGACCGGTGTGAAAGAGGGACAGCTCTACAAGTTTATGATTATCACAAAAAACGGGGACAGGCTGTACAAGGCGGATCCCTATGCGAGTTACGCGGAGCTTCGGCCAGGAACCGCGTCGCGGATCTATTTCACGGACGGCTTCAAGTGGTCGGATAGCACGTGGATGCACAACCGCGAGGATGAGACCCCGTTCTACGAAAAGCCCATGGCAATCTATGAGGTGCATCCGGGTTCCTGGAAGCGCCATCCGGGGCGGATTGATGATGGATTCTATACCTATAAGGAATTTGCGGATGATCTTGCGAAGTATGTTTCGGAGATGGGTTTCACGCATGTTGAGCTGATGGGGATCGCCGAGTATCCGTTTGATGGCTCCTGGGGATACCAGGTGACGGGCTATTATGCGCCGACATCCCGTTATGGGGAGCCGAAAGATTTCATGTATCTTGTGAATGCGCTGCATAAAAAGAATATCGGTGTCATTCTGGACTGGGTTCCGGCACATTTCCCGCGGGATGCGCACGGTCTGGCAGATTTCGATGGAGAAGCATTGTATGAGTATGCTGATCCGCGCAAGGGAGAACATCCGGATTGGGGAACGAAGATTTTCGACACCGGGCGGAACGAGGTCAAGAACTTCCTGATCGGTTCTGCATTGAACTGGATTGAGACCTATCACATTGACGGTCTGCGTGTGGATGCGGTTGCTTCGATGCTGTATCTGGATTATGGCAAACAGGACGGTCAATGGGTGGCAAACAAGTATGGCGGAAATGAAAACCTGGATTCGATTGCTTTCTTCAAGCACATCAACTCCCTGATCACAGGCCGGTACAAGGGTGTGCTGATGATCGCGGAGGAGTCTACGGCATGGCCGGATGTCACGAAGTCTGTGGATGACAATGGTTTGAACTTTTCATACAAGTGGAACATGGGCTGGATGCATGACTTCCTGGATTACATGAAGCTGGATCCGTATTTCCGGAAAGATAACCATAATCGGATGACCTTTGCCATGAGTTATAATGAGGCAGAGCGTTATATCCTGGTGATTTCACACGATGAGGTGGTGCATCTGAAGTGTTCGATGCTGAACAAGATGCCGGGTTATGAAGTAGACAAATATAAGAACCTGAAGGCAGGCTATGCGTTTATGATGGGGCATGCCGGAAAGAAACTGCTGTTCATGGGACAGGAGTTTGCGCAGCTGCGGGAGTGGAGCGAGGAACGTGAGCTGGACTGGTATCTGCTGGATGAAGAGCCGCATCAGCATATTCAGGACTGGTTGAAGGATCTGCTGAAGATCTACAATACATATCCGGCGATGTACGAGTTGGATTGTGACTGGAAGGGCTTCCAGTGGATCAATGCGAATGATAACTACCGTTCGATCTTCAGCTTTGTCCGGAGTGACCGGACAGGTGAGAAAAACCTGCTTTTTGTGTGCAATTTCACCCCGATGGAATATCCGGACTATCGGGTAGGCGTACCGGAGAAGAAGACGCTCAAACTTCTGATGAACAGCGAGGATCCAAAATACGGTGGGCAGGATTCCAAACGGAAGAAATCCTACACGCCGGAGAAATCCGAGTGTGATGGCCAGCCGTATTCGATCGCATATCCTTTGCCTGCATACGGAGTGGCGGTCTTTACATATTAAAAAATGTCGAATATACAACGAAGGCTGCTGCTCTTCAGCATACCGGTCATTGTGGTGGTTGTCGCGGCACTGCTGGTGTATCTTCGGGAATACGGAGAATACACGGATTACGAAGCGATTTCCAGTTATGAGGTTTCGGGCGGCACCCAGACAAATTATGCTTCTTTTGCGGACGGGCTTCTTGCATACAGCGTGGATGGCGCAAGTTTTTCGGACGAAAAAGGGAAGCTGAGATGGACAGAGATTTA
>CADBTO010000129.1 GCA_902797565.1 uncultured Lachnospiraceae bacterium | reverse complement strand
CCCCCGGAGGCATCTGCCTCCGGGGGTTTTGCATCCCTATTGCCTGAGCGTATACACCGCGCTCCCGGCGATTTACTGCCTGAGCGCAAACGCCGTGCTCCCGGCGATCTACTGCCTGAGCGCAAACGCCGCAATCTCCTGCTTCAGCGTTTCTGCCGCGCCAGCCATCCGCTCGCTGCCGTTCGCGATCTCCTGCATCCCGGCAGTCTGCTCTTCCACAGCGGCAGAAATCGAAGCGGAATTCTGCGCGGTCTCGCGCGCGATCTCTTCGGTCTTTGCCACAGCTTCTTCCAGAACACGTCCGCTTTCCGTCGCTTCCTGTGAAGAATGCTCCGCATGCTTGATCGACTCCACCAGCCGGCCAATGCTCTGCGCAATGCCATCAAAGGATTCCCCGGCGCTTTCCACATAGTTCGCGCATTCCGCCGTTTCCTTCGCACCCTTTTCCATCGCGACCACGGTTTCCTCGGTCTCTTTGCGGACACTGCCGATCAGCGTCGCGATCTCATCCGCTGCAGTCTGGGACTGGTTCGAAAGGTTCCCAACCTCCGTCGCAACGACCGCAAAGCCTCTGCCCACTTCTCCGGCACGCGCCGCCTCGATGCTGGCGTTCAGTGCCAGCAGGCTGGTCTGGCTCGCAATATCCGCTATCGTGGAAACAATATTGCCAATCTCCGCGGATTTCGCGTTGAGCGCCTGGACCGCAGTCTGCGCCGTGTTCATCGTCTCTTCCAGCCGCTTCATACCGGAAACCGCCACGGAAACCACCTTCTGGCCTTCCATCGTGCGTTTCTCCGCGTCTTTCGTGATCTCAACCGTAGTACCCATATCCTGCGCCACATCCGCGATACAGGTATTCATCTGGTCCATCGCCGAACGCATCTCCTGCGCCGCCATCTCCTGATCCGCGGCCCCTTCGGCAAGGGCGGTTGCACTCTCCGCCACCTGGGACAGCGCGTCTGCGGACTGCCCGGACACTTCATTGAAGTTGGAAGAAGATTCCGCCACGAGTTCTGCATCTCCGTCCGCTTTGCGGAACACCCGGTTCAGCTTGTCGAGCATCCGGTTGACAGACATACCCATCCGTCCGATCTCGCTGCCGTCCCTGATCTGCATCGCCGGCATGGACAGGTCGCCGCCAGCCAGCGTATCAATGACTTCTGAAATATGCATGATCCGGTTTGCCATCCCGTTCGCCACAAGCGTTCCAATCACCGCTGCCACAACCAGCAGGACCACGCCCATGATAATCATAAAGGCCATCGTCTTCCGGGAACCCGCCATCGCGTCAGCATAGTTGGTACCAGAAGCCACTGTCCAGCCGGTCAGTTCATCCTTCACCCCGACCACGATCTTCTTTGTCCCATTCACCGTCACAATCGACGCTTCCTCTTTTCCCTGCTGCGCAGACTGGAACCACGCGGAACTGCTCACATCCTGCCCATCCATGGTATGTTCAGAGTCTGCAATGACCATCCCGCTCTGGTCCGCGATCACGGCCTCGGATTTTCCGCCCGTGACCTCCTCCAGCACCTCGTCCAATGCGGAAAGCGAGATATTCTTCTGCACTGCGCCCGCAACCGAACCATCACCTGCCGTGATCGGAGCCACCATCACAATAATGTTCTCGCCCGTCGTCTTGCTCTGGATGACTTCAGAAATTGCCACCTTGCCCTGCATCGCCTCCTGGAAATACCCCCGTTCGGACACATTGACGAGATCGCTGTTATCGCTGCGGACAATCTGCTGTCCATCTGTCCCTTCGAGCGCGATACTGTTCCCATCGTTGAAGATCTGTGCCATATTGTCCAATTTTTCCTGGAGTTTTTTCTTCGAATCCTGTTCCGTTCTCCCCTGGAATCCTGCACCGCCCGGCTCCTTTCCAAGGATCGTATCCGCAAGTATCGGATCGAATGCGGCCGTTTCCAGCGCAACCTGGTTTTTTGAAATCATGCCCTCGATGTTTTCCAGCAGGGTACGCACCCGCTGCGTCCCCAGCTCCTCCGCCGTGGTTTTTGCCGTTGACTGCGCAGTCAGCAGGCTGATCGCAATCGCAGCAACCAGCGGTACCGCCGCCAGAACCAGGATCGCGCCCAAAAGCTGTGTCCGGATACTCGTTTTTTTTGGCTCTGCTGTATTACTCATATTTCCCCTCCCTGGATCAAACAGTCTGCCTGCCTGGTTTCAAGCGCTTCCGGCGTTCCGGTCTTGAATACCGGTGATTCGAAACACTTCTTTCCTGGCAGGCGTGTTAATGCCTCAAAACTTATTCATTTTATCATAAGAAACTTGTGAAATTCAACAATAAATTTCTAAAAACTCTGTCTTCTTTCAGCATGCTTTCTGTTTCTCACGCCTTACTGAACCAATACAGTAGTTTCTTCACAGCCGCCACAACGTCCGCACAGTCCTGGTCCGTCATCGCCGGATAAAGCGGGATGCTTAAAATCCGCTCATAAAGCTGTTCCACATTCGGGCATAGCCCCCTATGGTATCCCAGTTTTTCATAATACGGAAAATAATACACGGGGATATAATGCACCTGCGGCCGCACCCCCTCCGCCGCCAGCGCGTCAAAAAACTCCCGCCTGCTGCAGTGCAGGACCTCCGGATCCAGCTGCAGCACATACAGATGCCGCGTCGCCAGGCTTCCCTCCGGTTCCTTCTGCAGGATCACGCCCGGGACATCAGCAAATTCCCGGTCATAAAACTCCACGATCTGCCGCCTCCGCCGTGAAAATTCCGGCAGCTTCTTCAGCTGGCTGGACAGCATCGCAGACTGGAAGTCCGTCAGCCGGTAATTATATCCCAGATCCTGCATCTCATAATACCAGGCCCCTTCGCCGGAATGCTCGAACAGCTCCCCGTCCCGGGTGATGCCATGGGCACGGTACTGCATGAGATTCCGGTACAGTTCCTCGTCATCCGTGCACACCGCCCCGCCCTCGCCGCAGGTAACGGTCTTCACCGGATGGAAGCTGAAACAGGTCAGGTCTGCAATGGAGCCGACCCGCCTCCCCCCGTCTTCCGTCCCGATCGCGTGCGCGGCATCCTCGATGAACCGGAGCCCGTGCCGGTCACAGATCTCCCGAATCCTCCGATGGTCAATGGATACGCCCGCAAAGTCTACGGCAATTACTGCCTTCGTACGCTCCGTCACCTTTCGTTCGATATCCTCCGGGTCAATCTGGTAGGTATCCGGGTCAATATCTGCAAATACCACGGTTCCCCCGCAGTAACGGACGCAGTTCGCCGATGCCGCAAATGTCAGAGGTGTCGTAATAACTTCGTCCCCCGGCCGGATTCCAATAGCCAGGCAGGCAATATGGAGCGCCGCCGTCCCATTCGCAGCCAGAACGGCCCTCTTTGCCCCCACAAAACCGGCCAGGTCTTCCTCCGCCTGCGCCACGGCAGGCCCACAGGTCACATAATCGCCCCTCAGCACGCGCTCCACCGCCGCAATATCCGCCTCGTCAATGGACTGGTGCCCATAAAAGATTGGCTCCCTGCGTACCGGCTCCCCGCCGAGGATCGCAGGCCTTGCCCCACTGTTTTCCCTTTCTTCTTCCATCCCTTTCCTCCTTGTCTGCTCCCCCTGTACCACATCCGCATGGCACAGCCTGCTCCCGTACTATCGGTGCCGCCTTCAGCACAGCCTGGTTCTCTGCGCGCGCCCAAGTCCTCTTTCGCCCGGCTATCTCTCTTCGCGCGACCAAGCCTCTCACAGCAGCGGCGCAACCAGCCGCAAAAGCAGCTGTGAAAGGCGCAGCATCGACGACCTGCCGCTCCGGTATTGCTCTGTCACATCCCTGCACTGTGGAAAAACGCTTTCAAAATCTTCCCGTATCTCCAGAATCTGGGGCACATCAAACAGGAACACCCCGTCTTCGAAATGATGGTAGAGGCTCCGGTAATCCAGATTGATCGTCCCGACCGTTGCCGCCACATCATCCGACACGCACATCTTTCCATGGAAGAAACCCGGCGTGTATTCATAAATGCGGACGCCGCTGCCCACCAGACTATAGTAATAGGAACGTGTTACCTCATAGACCACCCGCTTGTCCGGAATGCCCGGCGTGATGATCCGTACATCAACGCCGCGCTTTGCCGCCAAAGACAGCGCATGGACCATCTCATCCGTAATAATCAGGTACGGCGTGGAAAACCAGCAATAACGCTTCGCGTTTTCCACAATGCTGATATAGACGTCCTCTCCCACCTGCTCCCGGTCCATCGGATTATCCGCGTATGGCTGGACGAAGCCGCAGGATGGCGCGACTGCGCCATTGACACATCCTTCCACATCCCCGGCTTCCACGTCCCCGGCTTCCACATCCCCGGCATCTACGTTCCCGGCATCCACGTTCCCGGCATCCTGCGTCCCTTCCGTTCCAGCCTGCAAATACCGCTCAAATGACACATCATCCAGTTCCGGCGCTTTCGACCGCACCGCATTCCACATCTCCAGGAACATGACCGTAAAGCTCTCCGCCGCGCTGCCGGATAGCCGCACACCGGTATCCTTCCAGTCGCCATAAGGATGCGTCAGGCCAAAATACTCGTCCGCAATATTATAGCCGCCCGTATAGGCGATCTCCCCGTCGATCACGGTCAGCTTGCGATGGTCCCGGTTGTTCAGGAAAAAGTTGATCCCCGGCAGAATCGGGTTGAACACACGGGCAGAAATGCCCAGCTCTTCGAGTTTCTTGATCATATTCTGGTTAATGAAGGCGATACTGCCGATATCATCATAGATGATCCGTACTTCAACTCCCGCAGCTGCACGCTCCGAAAGAACATCCAGCACCCTGGCGAAACTTTCGCGATCCTCAATGGCATAATACTCCATAAAGATAAAGCGCTTCGCCCGCCCCATATCTTCCAGCTGTGCCTGCAGCCCCTGTGCCGCCTGCGGGAAATAACGCACCTGTGTGTCCCGGTAGACCGGAAAACAGGCATAATCCCGGATATACCGGGAAATCCCGAATGCACCGGCATTGCGCTCCTTCAGCATCTGCCACACCTGCATATCCTGGCGCAGATACGGGAACAGTTTCTCGTCAATCGCCGCAAACCGCTCCCGCATCCGCCTGGTCGGTCCATTAAAACCGACCAGGATGTAAAGCGTCACACCAAAGGTGGGTGAAAGAAGAATCAATATGATCCAGGGTATCTTCATTGAAGCAGTCTTCTGCTGGCTGTAGATCAGCAGCACGATCACAAAGCCTGCCGCGCGCAGCCCCAGATTGATCCACCGCCGCTGCCCGCTGAGGTAATAGGACACGCCGAGCACAAATGCCAGGTCCAGCAGGAGCAATAACGCGAAAAACACCAGCCTCCCGATGCTGTTCTTCACCTGCCGCTTGTTTTCATAGCGTTTGAATGCACCTTTTCTCGTCATTTTTCCCTGCTGCATACCGCACCTTCCCTGATTCATTCAGTCGTATGTACTACGTGATTGCGTATTGCTCGTTTACTGGCACACACATCAACCCAACGCCTGCTGCAGATCTGCAATAATATCATCCACGTTCTCAATCCCGACAGAAAGCCGGACCAAGTCTGCAGGCACGCCTGCTGCCAGAAGCTCCTCATCGGACATCTGCCGATGCGTGGAAGAAGCCGGATGCAGCACGCAGGTATGCGCATCCGCTACATGCGTCGCGATCATCGCCACGTGCAATTTCTTCATGAACGCCTCCGCCGCACTCCGTCCGCCCTGTACGCCAAACGAGATCACGCCGCAGCTGCCGTTCGGCAGATATTTCTTCGCCCGCTCGTAATACTTGTTTGATTCCAGCCCCGGATAGTTGACCCATGCCACCTTTTCATGGCCTTCCAGGAACTCTGCCACTTTCTGCGCATTCTCACAATGCCGCTGCATCCGTACATGCAGGGATTCCAGACCAAGGTTCAGAAGGAACGCGTTCTGCGGGGACTGGATGGAACCAAGGTCACGCATCAGCTGTGCCGTGCACTTTGTAATAAATGCACCCTCTTTCCCGAACCGCTCCGCATAGGTGATGCCATGGTAGGACTCGTCCGGCGTGGTCAGCCCCGGAAACTTCTCCGCATGCGCCATCCAGTCAAACTTCCCGCTGTCCACGATACAGCCGCCCACGCCTGCATCATGTCCGTCCATATATTTCGTCGTGGAATGCGTAACAATATCCGCCCCCCATTCGATCGGACGGCAGTTGATCGGCGTTGCGAACGTATTGTCCACGATCAGCGGCACGCCGTTCCTGTGCGCCGCAGCAGCAAAACGCTCGATATCAAAGACCACGAGCGCCGGGTTCGCAATCGTCTCTCCGAAGACCGCCTTCGTGTTCGGGCGGAATGCCGCCTGCAGCTCCTCATCGGAAATATCCGGATCCACGAAGGTGAAGTCGATCCCCATCCGCTTCATCGTAACGGAAAACAGATTGTATGTCCCGCCATAGATTGCCGTAGACGCAATCACAGGGTCTCCGGCACCTGCCAGGTTGAACACGGAATAAAAGGACGCCGCCTGTCCGGAAGATGTCAGCATTGCCGCCGTCCCCCCCTCCAGCGCGGCAATCTTCTTTGCCACGTAGTCATTCGTCGGATTCTGCAGCCGCGTGTAGAAATACCCCTCCGCCTCCAGGTCAAAGCGCTTGCCCATCTCCTCGCTGCTGTCATACTTGAACGTGGTCGACTGTACGATGGGGATCATACGGCTCTCCCCGTTCTTCGGTTCATATCCCGCCTGGATGCACTTTGTTTCGATTTTCATATTCGACCTCCTATTGAAGAACTCCTTTGTGTGCGCACAGTCGGAGTTTGGTTTCAAAACTCCTTTGTGTGCGCACAATCGGAGTTTAATACTCTTTTTTCAGCTCCTCCGCTGCAATTCCATACTCCTCCAAAAACCCTTCCAGATCCGCCTCCGAGACGATATAACATACTTCCCGGAACTGCCCGGTGGAATGATCCTTAAACCCCGCCACCTGCTCCCCGTTGCAGATGCTGCAGTGCAGCACCGGGGACTCACGCGCACGGTCAAACATTTTTTTGCCCCGCCCGCCGCCCTCCGGCTTCCGTTTCCAAAATTTCCCAAACAGCATGCTCCCTCACCCTTCCTCTTCCAGTGCCCAGTTGATATACGCGCCAATAATCAGGATATAGATACAGCCATACAGCCAGATCAGCAGCACCGCCAGCGTGGCAAGGCTGCCATAATAGACGCTGTACAGGTTGGTCCCTGTTCCAATCAATCTTGAAAAAATCCAGCTGAAGATGGCCCAGCCACTCGAAGCAAAAACCGCGCCGGGAAACTGTGCCGGAAAACTGCGCCGCCCATCCGGTACAAAAGCGTAGACGACCATGAAGATCAGAATCGCAAGCCCCCAGAGGAAAAGATAGCGGGAATTGGACAAAACTGTCGCAACCATCGGAATATCTGGAAAATACGATACCACGAAGTCCCGCAGAAATCCGCCAAACACTGCCAGAAACAACACTGCCACGATCAAGAGCAGCAGCATCGCCGTATAAAACGCCCCCAAAATGCGGACCAGCAGATAATTCCTCCGCTCCTCCACCTCATATGCCTCGTTGAGCGCATAGTTCAGCGCCATCATCCCCTTCCCGGCAGACCAGAGCATTGTCACAAGCGAAATCGGGACCAGCGCCCCGCTATGGGAAAACGCCTCCTTCGCCATCTTCGCGAACAGCCCCCGCACCATCCCCGGTACAAAGGACATCAGGGATTCCAGCACGGCCTCCTCCGAAAGGCGGGTAAACGGAATCAGGGAAGAAAGCAAAACCAGAATCGGGATCAGAGACAGAAAAAAGAAAAAAGCCGTACTAGAAGCATAGGTGCCTAAGCTTTTCCGCGTCATACCGAATACATAGTATGCCACACGTAAAAGCCGCTTCTTCCCATTTTCTTGCATACCCGCGTACCTCCTTCATCACGCAAGGGAATCGTGCCCCGCGCACCCCGTCGCATCAAAACCTTCAGGCGGATTTCGTCCAACCGGCGTTTCGCCCTTGCATAAATCACAAAATATTATTATAATCATTTCGTGACTGGAATACAAGAAAAAAATCTGAATAAATAAGAAGAGGAACCCATTATGAAACCCAAAACCATCCATAAAAAATCCCGGCTCCGCGGTGAACTGACCGTCCCCGGGGACAAATCCATCTCCCACCGTGCCATCATGCTCGGTGCGCTGGCAGAAGGGCGGACAGAAGTCCATGGCTTCCTGCAAAGTGCCGACTGCCTTTCTACAATGGCCTGCTTCCAGAGCATGGGCATCGCTATCCAGCTGGACCGGGAACACGGCATCCTGTCCATCGAAGGGAAAGGCCTGCGCGGTCTGTCCGCCCCGGACAGGACACTCGATGCGGGCAACAGCGGCACGACAACGCGCCTGATTTCCGGCATCCTCGCCGGCCAGCCCTTCGATACGCGGATCTCCGGCGATCATTCCCTGCAGCAGCGCCCGATGAAGCGAATCATCGACCCTCTCACGCAGATGGGCGCAGCCATCACTTCCGAACACAATAATGGCTGCCTGCCCCTGCGGATCGAAGCCATACCGCATCCCCTGCACGGAATTTCCTATCAAAGTCCCGTCTCCTCTGCTCAGGTCAAGTCCTGCCTGCTGTTTGCCGGAATGTATGCGGACAGTGATACAATAATCACCGAACCCGTCCTCTCACGGAACCATACAGAAATCATGGGACGCGCCTTCGGCGCAGACATCCGTTCCGAAGGCAATACATGCAGCATCCATCCGGGTGCATCGATGCATGGGCAGAAGCTCACCGTGCCGGGCGACATCTCCTCTGCCGCCTATTTCATTGCGGCCGCACTGCTCTGCCAAGGCTCAGAGGTTCTGGTCAAAAATGTCAATATCAACGAAACACGCGCCGGCTTCCTGAAAGTCGTCCAGGATATGGGCGGAAAGATCACACTGGAAAACATGCGCAGCGTTTCCGGCGAACCCGTAGCAGATATTCTGGCAAAAAGCAGTCCCCTTCACGGAACAGAAATTTCCGGAGCCATCATCCCCACGCTGATCGACGAGATCCCGATGCTCGCCGTCCTGTGCGCCGCAGCAGAAGGGCCATCCGTGATCCGGGATGCGGCAGAACTACGGGTCAAGGAATCCGACCGCATCGAAGCCATTGCAGAAAACCTCTCCACCCTCGGTGCCCCGGCCGAAGCCACACCAGATGGTCTGCGCATCCCCGGCGGAGCCGCGTTTTCCGGCGGCCGCATCCGGACACGCGCCGACCACCGCATCGCGATGGCATTCTCGGTTGCCGGACTTGCCGCCGCCTCTGAAACCGAAATCGACGACCCCGGCTGCGTCTCCATCTCCTTCCCGGAGTTCTATCAGACGCTGGAGCAGCTATAAAGACAACGGCACTGCTATCGAAAAGATCCCACGGGGTGCATCGGCGTATGCCGAAACCTTTCACACGCAGCCCGTTCGTATCGAGTAGGGGGGAATGCAGTTCCACCCTACTCGCCGCGCGGGGTGCGCCCGGCTCTGCCGGGAACTTTCTCTGCGCAACCCGTTCGTAGCGAGTAAGGGGGAAATGCAGTTCCTCCCTACTCGCCGCGCGGGGTGCGCCCGGCT
>CADBTO010000128.1 GCA_902797565.1 uncultured Lachnospiraceae bacterium | reverse complement strand
CCGCTTCCGACCACTAAAATGTTTATCTTATCTTTGCTATTCATGATTTAAGAACTCCTTTGTGTGCTTATCAGCACTCGATACTGCGATTCCATTTTGCAGACAAGCCCTCTACAGAATCCGCACCCTGCCATTTTCCAGACGAACCCTGTCCTGCGCAATCAGACGGATTGCCTCCGGCAGGATCTTCCACTCCGCCTGCTCCATCACACGGCGCTGAAGGATCTCAGGTGTATCGCCTTCTTCCACCGCCACTGCCTTTTGCAGGATGATCGGGCCTGTGTCCGTCCCCTCATCCACAAAATGCACCGTTGCACCGGTCACTTTCACACCCTTTGCCAGCGCCGCCTCATGCACCTTCAGCCCATAATATCCCTTTCCACAGAAGGACGGGATCAGCGACGGATGGATATTGATGATCTTTCCAGCATAACGCTCTACCAGCTCCGGCGGGATCACCACCAGAAAACCAGCCAGAACAATCAGGTCTGGAGAAAAACCGTCAATTTCTTTTATTAAATCCTGATAAAACAGACTTCTTTCCGGATAATCCTTCGGCGATACACAGCATGCCGGTATCCCACGCCCCCGTGCACGCTCCAGGGCATAAGCATCCCGGTTGTTGCTGATGACCGCCGCCATTTGCGTATCCGGTATCTCGCCGGAAGCAATCGCATTCAGAATCGCTTCCAGATTTGTCCCGCCACCGGACACCAGCGCCACCACCTTCAGCATAATGACACTCCTTTTTCTCCAGCCTCAATCTGTCCGATCCGGAACGCCCTGTCTCCGGATGCCTTTACTGCTTCGATAACGGCCGCTGCATCCGCTTCCGCTACCGCAAGCACCATACCAATCCCCATATTATAGGTATTGTACATATGATCCTCTTCCACACCACCCTTTTCCATAATCAGGCCAAAGATCGGCGGAAGTTCATAGGAATCCTTCCGGATCACCGCACGCACCCCATCCGGAAGCATGCGGGGCACATTTTCATAGAAGCCCCCGCCGGTAATATGGCTGGCACCCTTGACCCGGATTCCAGCCTCCCGGATTGCTTCCAGCGCAGGCACATAGATCCGCGTCGGTTCGAGCAAAGCCTTGCCCAGTGTTGTTCCCAGACGCTCATCATAGACATCGAGCGCCTCTTTCCCTGCTTCCAGTTCCTGAGCAAAAATTTTCCGTACCAGCGAAAAACCATTGGAATGCACCCCGGTGGATGCCAGCCCCACGAGCACATCCCCCGCCGCAATGTCTTTCCCGGTAATCATATCCTTGCGGTCACATACCCCGACCGCAAAGCCCGCCAGATCATACTCATCTTCCGGATAAAACCCCGGCATCTCTGCCGTTTCACCGCCAATCAGTGCTGCACGGGAAATCCTGCATCCTTCTGCGACGCCTTCCACAATGGACGCAATCTTCTCCGGCTGATTTTTTCCGCAGGCAATATAATCCAGAAAAAATAACGGGCTCCCACCTGCACAGGCTATGTCGTTGACGCACATTGCCACGCAATCAATTCCCACTGTATGATGTGTATCAAGCAGAAAGGCCAATTTCAATTTTGTCCCCACCCCATCTGTTCCGGACAGTAGTACAGGATCTTCCATATTCTTGAACGCTGCCGCGGAAAACGCCCCAGAAAAACCGCCCAGCCCGCCTAATACTTCGGGGCGCAGTGTAGAACCCACTGCCTTTTTGATCAGCTCCACACTCCGGTATCCCGCTTCAATATCCACTCCGGCACTTTTGTAATCCATTACTTATCCTCCTGCAACTTCCGGTCTTTTGCTTTGACCTCTTCCTTCATCTGCTCGGAATATTTCTTCAATCTTTCCTTGATTTCATCATTCGACACAGCAAGTATCTTTGCCGCCAGAATTCCTGCATTCGCACCGCCGCCGATTGCCACGGTCGCCACCGGAATCCCGGTCGGCATCTGGACGATGGAATAAAGTGAATCCACGCCGCCCAGATCGGATGTCTTCATCGGAATGCCGATAACCGGAAGCGGGAAAATTGCCGCACACATGCCCGGCAAATGCGCCGCTTTCCCGGCTCCTGCGATGATGACTTTGAATCCGCGCGCCTCCGCACCCTTTGCATATGCAAAGAACTCCTCCGGCTCGCGATGCGCCGAGATGATGTTCATCTCATAAGAAATACCAAGTTCCCGCAGGATCTCTGCCGCCTTCTCCATGACCGGAAGATCCGAGTCACTGCCCATTACAATTCCTACTTCTGCCATCTCTATATCTCCTTTATTTTAGAACTCCTTTGTGTGCGACCTATTTTATCACTTCCTCGCGCGGATCTACGCGCGGGTAAATACCGCCTGGTTCCGTCCATTCTCCTTCGCCATATAGAGGTTCCGGTCTG
>CADBTO010000127.1 GCA_902797565.1 uncultured Lachnospiraceae bacterium | reverse complement strand
TTCCGCCGGAAGATCGTCTGCAAGCGTCAGTACAAGTGAGAAATACAGCTCCTCATCTGCGTTCCCGATTGGCATAAACACACATTCGGCCACCGCGTCCAGAAGCTGTACGCCAAACCCTGTGACAGTCGCCCGGAGCACCTTGAAGGACGTTCCCTCTGCCTCTGCGTCCTGCAGGGCGATATCCTCCATATCGTCATAATCCTCCAGCACTTTCATCAGTGACTGCAGGAGCATCTGTTTCCTGTTGTCCATGATCCTTCTCCTTCAAAAACCTTGACAAAATAAACCACTTGATTGTACCATATTACTGATTTATCCATCCCCTGTCAAGTATTATAGTACGATTATCCTTAAACCCTCCTTAAAAAATCAGCAAATTTTCAAAATAATCTACAAAAATCCCTGCGGTCTCAGACCCGGATTTCCTCTCCCAGTGTAATGGAATACAGAACCCGCTCCCGGACAGGCAGGCCGCGGGCCCGCAGCAGCGCCAGGCTGTACAGCTGCATCTGCTTTTCATAACGCGCGGCAAGGATGTTCCCGCCTGCCACCTTGTCCGTCTTGTAATCCACGATCACAATCCCGTCCTCCTCCTGGAAATATGCGTCAATAATCCCCTGAACAAGGATCGTATCATCTGCTTCGGAAAACACCGCCTGCCCGCCAAAATCCATTCCGGAAAAAAATTCCGACGGCAGGCCGCCGCAGACAAATGCCTGCTCCCGGAACAGCCTGCCCTCCTCGGCTGCCCTTGCCATACGCTGCGCCAGAGAAGATTCCAGGAACGGCAGGACCAGTTCCTTCTGCAGGTACTTTTTCTGCCCCGCTTCCAGAAAACCTTCTGCAAGCTGGCGATCCCGCTCTGCCTCAAATGCATCCGCTTCTCCAAGTTTCCGGAAATCAAAGCACTCCAGGAAACGGTGGATTGCGGTACCCCTCTCCGTCGCTTCGTTTTCTTTGGGCAAGACGCCGAGAAACCTGGGAATAATCCGGTCCTCTGGGACAACCGAAGCCGCCGGCGCAAACAGCTTTTTTGCCTGCTCCGTATCGACTGTGCCGAATTCTTCGCCGAATTCTGCGCCCAACTCTGTGCCAAATTCTGTGCCAAAAGCAGCGCGGCGCGCCAGCTCTTCTGCCTTGTGTTTGATTTCCGAAACGGAGTACTTGCTCTTCCAGCTCTGTCTGCCATAAGGGTATGGAAACGAAAGCACCGATTGGAGCCTGGCGCATTCCGCTTCCGGTGCAAGGCGGATCAGGGCGGGGATGGCCTCCCGTTTTCCTTCCACCCCTCCGGCCATCTCCTGCTCCTTTGCCTGGTCAAACAGACGCACCAGTTCCAGTTCCTCCTGGCGGACAAAAGCAGTCTCCATTCCGGCAGATGCAAGCGCCGGAAGCAGGTAATCAAAAAAGCAGCGTGCACCTGCCTTGCTGGCAAACGGCATCTTCCAGCCTGCCCCTTCCTGACGAATCTCCTGCAGCGCCTCTTCTTCTTTTTCGATGTCCGCCGTTTTTTTGTTCCCGACCAGGACCAGTTTTTCTTTCGCGCGGGTCATCGCGACATACAGGAGCCGCAGTTCCTCTCCCAGCCCGTCCAGTTTATTAAAATACCGCAGGCTCTCTGCCTGCGTCGTCTTCACCCGCAGGTTCTTCTCCGGCAGGACTGCCTGGATGCCCAGACCCGTTTCGGTATGCAGCACCACGGCATCCCGCTCGGTATTGAACGTCCGCGTACAGCCGCAGAGGAACACGATCGGAAACTCCAGTCCCTTGCTGCCGTGGATGCTCATCATGCGCACCGCATCCTTCCCTTCGAGGCTCCGGGCACTTCCAAGATCCACCTCGTACTTGCGCAGCCGTTCAATATATGCTGTGAAACGGGAAATCCCACGGAAGCTGCCCTCATCAAAACTGCCCGCCAGTTCCAGCAATTTATCCAGATTCGCGCGGCGGCGTTCCCCGCCCGGCAGTGCGCCCACATATTCCATATAGCCGGTCCGTGCAAACAGCTCCATCAGGATTTTCTGGATCGGGGTATTGTGTGTGAGCGAACGAAGATCGTCATACACCCGGAAGAAGGCCGCCATTTTTTCTGCGAGTACCGGGTCCGGAAGGACGGGGGGCTTCTCCATGGAGGCCGCTCCCGCAGTCGCTGTATCCACCTCCGAATCCGCCGGGTCCGCCTCCGCATCCTCTCCGGCTTCGTCCTCCAGCAGGCCGCAGCGCCGCGCGTATGCAAAGAAGCATTCGTGGAACGGGCGGTCGGGAAGGCCGGCATCTTCCGGCTCTGTGGCTTCCGACTCAGTCGTTTCTTTCAGCGCAGCAGCTTCCGGTGCAGCGGCTTCACCAGACGCCGGCGTATCTGCTTCACCGGACACATCCACTTCCTCCGGAAAAATCCGGATCTGCCCCAGCATATCATTCGTAAATCCAAACAGTTCGGACGAAAGGACGGCGGCAAGCGGAATGTCCTGCCGGGGATTATCCAGAACCATCAGGAAGGAAAGGATGGTCTCCACTTCGATCGAAGTAAAATAGCCGGTCCGGCTGGGCCTTACGGCAAAAATCCCCTCTTCTTCCAGCGCCTGCGCCAGTTCATCTCCCACAACATTGATGCTGCGGTGAAGAATCACCATATCCCCTTCCCGTGCCAGCCGGTACGCTTCAAGATCCCGGTCATAGATGCGCAGTTCCTGCTTCATCGCCTTGATCCGGGACGCAATCAGCTTCCCTTCCAGCTGCACTTTGGACAGGCTGGAAAGGCCTGCCCGAAAACGCATCGCGGCATCCATGCCTGCATCATCCCCCTCGTCATTTTCGTCCGATGCTGCGTCATTGGCGATGCAGCAGCATTCCGTCTGGTATGGAGAGGCAGAGGGCGGCGCTGATGCAGCGGCGGGCGGCGGCAGCTCCGGGAAAAACGCGCCGGGCTTTAGCTCCGCTGCGCGGTCATACGCCACGCCGCCGAGGTTTTCCTGCATAATCCGCGAAAATACCGCATTGACGGTGTCCACAACCTCGATTCTGCTGCGGAAGTTCTGGTCCAGGTCGATCCGCCCGCCTTCCATGCTCCCGTCGCCATAGCCGTGCAGACGGCGCAGAAAAAGCCAGGGCGCGGCGTTGCGGAACCGATAGATGCTCTGCTTCACATCGCCCACGCAAAAATAGTTTTTCCCTTCCCTGGATACAGCAGAAAGCAGGCTTTCCTGCAAGAGGTTGGAATCCTGGTATTCATCCACCATCACTTCCACAAACAGCTCCTGATATTCCTTTGCCGCAGATTTCCGTTCGCCGGTTTCTTCATCCACAAGGATTTCCAGCGCCTTGTGCTCCAGATCGGAAAAATCCATAATCCCGCGCTTTTGCTTCTCCTTCCCGTACGCCTTGTGGAAGTCCCCCACCAGGCGAAGGATCTCCCGTACAAGCGGCGCGCAAAGCTGCACTTCCTCCAGAATCTCCGCAGCCGGTTTTGAGAACACCTTCCGCAGGCCTTCTGCCTGCGATTTCAGCATATCGCGTTTTGCCTTGCAATACTCCCGTTCTTCCAGATCTTCGTCCGGAAGCTTTTTCCCCGGCCATCGCCCGAATTTATGGCTGCCATAAGCTTTTTGCACAGCAGCATAATCCCCTGCGTTTTTTAGTGCACTATAAAACGCAAGGTCATCCTCTACCGTCTTCGCATACGGAAGATCCGGTTCAATGCGTTCAAATAACGCCTTTGCGCTGGCGTAAACCTCCGCAAACAGTTCCTTTCCGATTGACACGAGTTTCTGCATCCATGGCTGCTGCAGAAGTTCTTCTTCTGTTTCCACCAGATACGGTTTCAAAAGATCCTGCAAGCGTTTTTCCGGCCAGGGCGCAGCAAGGATATCCTGATAGACTTTCTGCAGGACATCCAGAAGCGCCGTGTCTTTCCCGCGCGAAGCATAGGCGCGCGCAAGTGCAAGGAAATCCGGTGTATCCCGTTCATAGTTTTCTTCCAGCAGCGCATCCCAGACCCCCTGGGACAGCAGCGCCAGCTCCCCTTCATCACCCACACGGAAATCCGGCGGCACATCCGTTTCCTCAAAATGGCTCCGGATGACCGACATCGCAAAACTGTCGATCGTGGAAATATTTGCCGTATGTACGAGGGTCAGCTGGCGGGTCAGATGCAGATCCTGCCGTTCACGCGGTTCCATCGCCTTCTGCTGCAGCTTCTTTTCCAGCCGCTCCTTCATCTCTGCCGCCGCCGCCCTGGTAAATGTCACCACCAGAATCCGGTCTATGTCAATCGGTTTTTCCGGATCCAGCACGCGCGAAAGAATGCGCTCCACAAGTACCGCCGTCTTCCCGCTGCCTGCCGCCGCAGAAACCAGCAGGGAACTTCCGCGTGCTTCAATCACCTTCTGCTGCGCCCCGGTCCATTTGATCTGGCTCA
>CADBTO010000126.1 GCA_902797565.1 uncultured Lachnospiraceae bacterium | reverse complement strand
GTGATGCGGCGATTGAGGCGGCAGATATCGTGCTCATGGACGATGATATCCGGAAAATTCCGCTGGTGGTGCGGATTGCAAGGAAGACACTGGGGATTGTCCGGACAAACGTGGTATTTGCGATTGGCGTCAAGCTGCTGGTGCTGGTGCTGGGTGCGCTTGGCATCGCTTCGATGTGGCTTGCGGTATTTGCAGATGTTGGCGTGGCGGTGATTGCAATTTTGAATGCAATGCGGGCGCTGCGTGTGCGGGCGTCGTGACGCGGGCCGTGCCGGTGCGTGCGATGGCTTTTTAATGCGGCAGTGCCGGTGGGGACAGCGCAGGGCAAAAACAACAGCATATGGTAATAGAAAAGACGGAGATCCGGGACTCGGAAGCATCCGTCTTTCTTTATGCGACGGGATGTGCTGTGAAAATCCCCGGCAAAGCCGGATGCGCTCCACGCGGGCTCGCAGGGCGATTCATATCCCCTTGCTCGAATTTCATAGACGCCGACCGGACATACCCGATTTGAAAAAAATATAGAAAACTTCTTGCGTAAAGACGTGGAACGTGGTAAAATCATGAATGTTTTGGATTCGATAAGGAATCGTGAATGAATACTGGGAGAATATGAAGAATGGAAGGATGGACGCGAAGGTTTGCCGGGGTGGCGATAGCTGCGGCACTGGTGTTTGGAGCACCGGGCAGCGTATATGCCGCCGGGCAGACGGATCTTGCGGGGTGGGCAAAAATTGAGAGCAGGAAGCGCTTCGATGCGGCGGGGACGGAAACGGGCACTTCGACAGAAGGAACGGGAACTGGAACAGGCGCGACGACAGGAGCGGGCGCGGAAACAGGCACTACGACAACAGGAACGGGTACGGGAACAAATGCGTCGACCGGTCAGGACATGGGTGCAGATGCGGCAGCAGGCGATGGCCAATTGGCAGACACGAAGACGTCCGAACCGGAAGTGATTAAGGAAATTGAGCTTTCCTGTGTCCGGCTTTGTTTTTCGCCAGGCGAGGAGATTGCATTTTCTGGCGTGCCGACCAGTGAGGATATGATCAAAGGCGGTATGGTGGAACAGTGGACCTGCGTGGAAGATGGAACGACCATCACGACATCCGCAGCATATAACAAAGGTCTGAAAGAAAAAGACCGCCTGATTGAGAGCGTGGCGGAAGGAAAACATTACCGTTACAGCGTGATCCTTGCTCCGCCCTATGGGAAGAACATCACATATGATGAGAATGTCAAGCTGAATATCAATGGTACGGACATTGAGGCGAAGCGGACAACCTACGCCAAGGTACGGAGCGGCGAGGCAAATGACGGCAGCTATTATTATTTTGAAGACGAAGAGAAACGGGACACGGTTTCGTTTATCAATATCCTGCCGATGTCTGTCCAGCATAAAGTCCAGGAAATCAAGGCAGTGGCGGCGCTGGGGGATCTGACTGCCGGCGGCATTGTCCCCTTTGGCGTGTCACGTTCCGGCAGTAAGGAAAAGCCCACGGATATGTGGATCCGGGTGAAACGCGGAGAGGACAAGTCCAAAGCATGGGAGGGCGATGTTGTCGAAGGGATGCTGCTGCGGTATAATATAACTTTCCTGCTGGATTATGACGAGATGCCGGGAAGCAGTGTGAACCTGGTGCTCAACGGAACCACATTCAAACTCCCGGTGTATGAACAGGCAACGTATATGGACAGCGTGGGCGGCCTTGTGACGAAGCCTGTGGCGATGTATATGCGCGGGGAAAATGGTGCCTATGTGTTGACCTGTGCCAATTTCTTTGACGCAAATATTCCAAAGAAACCAGCATCATTTTCTGTTCGGTCAAAAAAGAGGCGGAAACTGACGCTGCAATGGAAGAAGGTATCCGGCGCAAAGGGGTATGAGATCCAGTATTCCACGAGCAGTAAGTTCCCGAAATCCTCCACAAAAACGAAGAAGATCACGAAGGGCGGAAAGACCGGCGTCTGGTTGAAGGGGCTGAAGCGCCGCAAGACGTACTATGTGCGGATACGCGCGGTTGGCAAGTATGCTTTGGGAAAGACTTCTTCCAGATGGATTACGAGGCATGCGCGTGTGAAGTAAAACAGCAGGATGAAAAAGTGAAAGAATCATGAGGTTGGATAAATTTCTTGCAGAAATGGGGCTGGGCACCCGAAAAGAAATTAAAGCGATGGTGAAGAGGGGCGAGATCACTGTTTCCGGCGAGGTAGTGTCTCGCCCCGAACTGTCTGTGGGAAAAGATGCCGAGGTGGAAGTCCGGGGCGAGCGGGTCCGCTTTGAAGAAAATGTGTATTATATGCTGAATAAGCCAGCGGGCATCCTTTCAGCGTCCCGTGACAGGAAGGAGCAGACCGTTGTGGATCTGATCGACGAGCGCAAAGCGCGGGATCTGTTCCCAGTTGGAAGGCTGGACCGTGATACGGTTGGACTGCTGCTGATTACAAACGATGGTTTGCTTTCCCACCAGCTGCTTTCACCCAAAAAGCATGTACCAAAGACTTATTTTGCCAGGGTGGCAGGACAGTGCAGAGAAATGGATGTACGGGCGTTTGCTGAAGGGCTGGATATTGGCGAGGAGCAGCGGACAAGGCCTGCTGTACTGGAGATCCTGTCAGTGGAAGCGGGGGAATCGGAAGTTCGGGTGACGGTTACGGAAGGAAAATTCCATCAGATCAAGCGGATGTTTGAGGCAGTGGGCAAAGAAGTCCTGTATCTGAAACGGCTTTCCATGGGCACCCTGCATCTGGATGAAAGCCTGCCGGAAGGCGGATGGCGGCGCCTGACGGAAGAGGAACTGGCAGGGCTTCGGAATCAAAAAAATTGATTTGCAATATAACCATAATCGTAGTATGATATGGCTGAAGAAGGGAAAGGAGGCAGTCCCCGGAAATGCTGCAAAATGAAACAAAACAATATGTGATGGCGCTGGACTCCGGTACAACGAGTGTGCGCTGCATCCTCTTTGACCGTCAGGGGCAGGTCAGAAGCATCGCCCAAAAGGAGCTGACGCAATATTATCCGCAGCCGGGCTGGGTGGAGCAGGACGCCGGGGAAATCTGGCAGAGTCAGCTTCAGGTGGCGCGGGAAGCCATGGCAAAGATTGGCGCAAGGCCGGAGGAAGTGGCTGCGATTGGCATTACAAACCAGCGGGAGACCACGATCGTCTGGGACAGGGACACCGGCCAGCCGGTCTGTCACGCGATTGTCTGGCAGTGCTGCCGGACGGCGGATGATACGGAAGCGATGAAGGCAGAAAGATTATCAGACTGGTTCCGGGAGAAAACAGGGCTGGTCATTGATCCGTATTTTTCTGCAACGAAAATCCGCTGGATCTTAGATCATGTGGAAGGTGCAAGGGAGAAGGCGGAAAAAGGAAAGCTGCGTTTCGGAACGGTGGATACATGGCTGATCCATAAGTTGACAAAGGGTGCGGTGCATGTTACAGACTATTCCAATGCATCGCGAACCATGCTCTTTAATATCAATACTTTGGAATGGGATAAAGAAATTCTGGAGAAGCTGCAGATCCCGGAATCGATGCTTCCGGAAGTCCGTCCGTCCAGTTTTGTGTATGGGGAGAGCGACAGCGAATTTTTCGGCGCACCGATTCCGATTGCGGGTGCGGCAGGAGACCAGCAGGCGGCATTGTTTGGCCAGACCTGTTTTGCGCAGGGTGAAGCAAAGAATACCTATGGGACGGGATGTTTTCTGTTGATGAATACCGGGAAGAAGCCGGTCTTTTCACGGAACGGTCTGCTGACGACTGTTGCATGGGGCATTGGCGGTGAGGTGTTCTATGCGCTCGAAGGATCGATTTATATGGCGGGCGCAGCAATCCAATGGCTTCGGGATGAGGCCAGGATGATTGACAGCGCGGAGGATTCAGAATATTTTGCAACCCGTGTGGATGATACGGATGGCTGTTATGTCGTCCCTGCATTTGCGGGATTGGGGGCACCGTATTGGGATCCTTATGCGCGGGGCATGATCACGGGGTTGACACGGGGGACGAATAAATACCATATTATTCGTGCCACGCTGGAATCGCTGGCACTTCAGACAAACGATGTCCTTTCGGGGATGGAGGAGGATTCCGGGATTTCGCTTTCTGCACTCAAGGTGGATGGCGGGGCATGCAGGAACAATTTCCTGATGCAGTTCCAGTCCGATATCATCGGCGTTCGTGTGGAACGTCCTGCCTGTGTGGAGACAACGGCGATGGGCGCGTCCTATCTTGCCGGGCTGGCTGTGGGCTTCTGGAAAGACCTTGAAGATGTCCGGCAGAATTGGAAGCTTGACAGGGAATTCGTTCCGGTAATGGAGGAAGATAAACGCGGGAAAAAGATCAAAGGCTGGAAACAGGCGGTGTCTGCGACATTCGGCTGGGAGCGGTAATCGAGTGGTTAGGAGAAAAAGCATGTATGATGTAGTGATAATCGGCGCAGGGGTGACAGGTTGTGCCGTGGCACGGGAACTGGGGAAGTATGGCGGGAAGTTCCTGGTGCTTGAAAAAGAAGAGGATGTATGCTGCGGCACATCCAAGGCAAACAGCGCTATTGTCCATAGCGGGTATGATGCAGTGCCTGGAACGAATATGGCGAAGATGAACGTGCAGGGCAATGCGATGATGGAAGACGTTTGCAAAGACCTGGATGTGCCGTTTGACCGGATTGGGTCGCTGCTGGTCTGTACCGAGGAAGAACAGCGTACGGCATTGCAGGAACTTTATGAACGTGGTATCCAAAACGGAGTGCCGGACCTTCGGATCGTGGAACGGGACGAGGCACTTGCAATGGAACCGAATCTTTCAGATGCGGTGGTTGCGGCGCTTTATGCACCGACGGCGGGGATTATCTGTCCGTTCAAGCTGACGATTGCCTTTGCGGAAAATGCGAATGAAAACGGAGTGGAATTCCAGTTTGATACGAAGGTAACCGGACTTCAGAAACAGGGCGATGGCTGGACCATTACGACGGATTCCGGAGAGAAGATCGAGACGCGCTGCGTTGTGAATGCAGCAGGTGTATACGCGGATGAACTGAATAATCTGGTCAGTTCGCGGAAACTGCATATCACACCGCGGCGCGGGGATTATTGCCTGCTGGACAAGTCCGTGGGTGGATATGTGAAGCATACGGTATTTCAGCTTCCGACCCGCTTTGGGAAAGGTGTTCTGGTATCTCCGACTGTGCATGGGAATACGCTGGTGGGTCCGACGGCAATTGATGTGGAAGATAAAGAAGCGACGGCAACCACACAGGAAGGGCTTGACAAACTGATCGAACAGTCTGCGATTGGAATGAAGAATATTCCGATTCGCAGCGTGATTACATCGTTTGCGGGCCTGCGTGCGCATGAGGACGGGCATGAGTTTATTCTGGGAGAAGCGGAAGACGCGGCAGGTTTTTTTAACTGTGCCGGCATTGAATCACCGGGACTTTCCAGTGCACCCGCAATCGGAAAATATACAGCGGAACTGCTGCAGAAAAAACTTTCGCTTGTGGAAAAGGCAGACTGGAAAAAGACACGGAAGGATATCCAAACATTGGATGGCTTGACAATCGAAGAAAAAAATGCCTTGATAAAAGAGAATCCAGCATACGGAACGATTATTTGCCGTTGTGAAAGTGTGACGGAAGGAGAAATTCTGGATGCAATCCGTCGTCCGCTGGGCGCAAAATCACTGGATGGCGTCAAGCGGCGTACGCGGGCTGGTATGGGCAGGTGCCAGGCAGGTTTTTGTTCACCAAGAGTGATGGAAATTCTGGTCAGGGAACGCGGCGTGGAGATGGAAGCGATTACGAAAAGCGGCGGGGATGCACGCATCGTGATCGGAACGCTGCCGCTTCGGCAGACCGGCGAAGCCTCAGGAGATACAGGGATACAGGCAGAGATTCAGGATTAGAGGAGTGGGAGCATGAACATAGATATCGTGATCGTTGGCGGAGGTCCTGCCGGGCTTGCCGCAGCTGCAGCCGCAAAGAAAGCCGGTGCGGAGCGTATTTTAATCCTGGAGCGGGACAAAGAGCTGGGCGGGATACTGAACCAGTGCATCCATAACGGCTTCGGTCTTCACACGTTCAAAGAGGAACTGACCGGGCCGGAATATGCACAGCGTTTTATTGACCAGGTGGAAGAACTGCAGATCGAATACAAGCTTCATACGATGGTGATGGATATTTCGCCGGACAAAGATGTGACGGCGATGAATCGGGAAGATGGCGTATTCCAGATTCAGGCAAAGGCCGTGATCCTCGCGATGGGGTGCCGGGAGCGTCCGCGGGGGGCGCTGAATATACCGGGCTATCGTCCGGCAGGAATTTTTTCCGCTGGTACGGCGCAGCGGCTCGTAAATATTGAAGGCTATATGCCGGGGAAAAGGGTGGTCATATTGGGATCCGGTGACATCGGTTTGATTATGGCGCGGCGTATGACACTGGAGGGCGCAAAGGTTGAGGTTGTTGCGGAGCTGATGCCGTATTCCGGCGGGTTGAAGCGGAATATTGTCCAGTGTCTGGATGACTTTGGCATTCCGCTTTTGCTTTCGCATACGGTGGTGGATATCGAAGGGAAGGACCGGGTGCAGGCGGTGACGATCGCACAGGTTGGCCCGGATCGTCGCCCGGTTCCGGGTACGGAGAAGCGGTTTGAATGTGATACGCTGCTCCTTTCATGCGGGCTGATTCCGGAGAATGAACTTTCGCTTTCAGCGGGTATCACGCTTTCAGGCGTGACGAATGGTCCGGTGGTGAGTGATGCGCTGGAAACGGACCGGGAAGGGATTTTCGCATGCGGGAACGTGCTGCATGTGCATGACCTGGTGGATTTCGTGTCCGAAGAAGCGGCGAAGGCAGGGAGAAGTGCTGCGGCATATGTTTCAGGGAAAAGCCTGAAGCAGGGCAAAGCTGTGAAGATTATTCCGGAAGGTGGTGCACGCTATACGGTTCCTGTGGAGGTCTATCCGGAAAGCTGTGATGACCTTGTGACGGTTCGTTTCCGCGCCGGGAATATTTACAAAGATGCTTTTGTCAGTGTATACTTTGATGATGAGCAGATCAGCCATGTCAGAAAACGCATCATTGCACCGGGGGAGATGGAACAGGTGGTTCTGCAGAAAAAGAAGCTGCTTGAAAAGCCAGGCTTGCAGAATATCCGGATTTGTATTGAGACGGATGAAGGAGGGAGATGAAGGTGGAGAATCAACAAGAGAAGAGGGAATTGATCTGCATTGGCTGTCCCATGGGCTGTAATCTGGTGGTTCAGCTGGAAGGAGGGGTGGTACAGTCTGTTTCCGGAAATACCTGCGCAAAGGGCGATATCTATGCGCGGAAGGAAGTTACCAGCCCAACCCGGATTGTGACATCAACGGTGCGTGTTGCAGGCAAAGCGGCAAGGCGTGTATCGGTCAAGACCGCAAGCGATATCCCGAAGGACCGGATCTTTGACGTAATGCGGGAGATTGACCGGGCAGAGGCGAAAGCACCGCTGAAAATTGGCGATGTCATCATCAGAGGTGTGGCGGGGACAGATGCAGATGTTGTTGCAACGAAGAATGTGGCGTGATGCAAATGGATGATCTGATGAGTGTAATGATCATCGCGGGTGCATTGCTTATGGTGACGAACATTGCACGCTATATCCGTTTCATCATTGGTTCCAGGGATGTGCTTTCTTCCGGGAAGCGCCAGGATCAGATTTGGGAGTATGTATCGCTGTGCCTGCTCATCTTCTTCCTGATTGGATATCTGGTGGTGGCGTTTTTCGGGAAGCCGGATCTGATGGTGGCAGGGATCTTGTTTGGCGGAAGTATTTTTGTTGCAATTGTTCTGACACTGATGTTCCGGCTGATCCAGACGGTGAAAGAAAATTCACTCGATATCGCGCAGACACTGATCAGTGTGGTGGATGCCAGGGATCCCAACCTGCAGGGGCATAGCGTCTATGTCCGGAACGTTGCACTGGTTATCTACGACCATCTTCCTGCGGCAAAGAAAAACGGGATCAACCGGGTCAGTCTGGAATTTGCGGCACTCATGCATGATGTCGGGAAACTGGGTATTCCGGAAAAGATCCTGAACAAGCCGGCGCAGCTGACGGATGAGGAATGGAAGATTATGCGCAATCATCCGAAGATCGGGACTCAGATTTTGAAGTCCCTGAAGTCCCTGCGAGAGATCCTTCCCTGGATCGAAAACCATCACGAACGGATAGACGGGCGGGGTTATTACAAACTTGAGTCAAACGAGATACCGTATCCTGCGAAGATCATCGCGGTTGCGGACACGTATTCCGCAATCACGATGCGGCGTTCGTACAAACCGCCGAGAACTTATGAGGACGCGGTTTCGATTATGAGGGAAGTGGCCGGCACGCAGCTGGATGCGGGGCTGGTGGATTTGTTTATGAAGATCCCGAAGGAGCAGCTTGAAGCTTGCGTTCCGGAGAATGTTGAGGTATAAAATAGGTATCTATATCAATCCCGGAAACGAAAATTTCCGGGAAATCCGGAGAGAAGAATATGTTGACAAGAGCGGCCTGATTTCGGAGATGAACAAAACGCTTGGGACGCGGGGCGATCTGGGCAAGGAGCATACGTGCAGAATCGAAAAGATCAAACGAGAGGAAGAGTTGCCGTTCTGAGTGGGCCAGGGGGGAGAAACATTGGAGAAGAAATCAGGAGAAAAAAGGCCGGCCGGTCAGGCCGGCGCGTCAAGCGCCTATGACAACGCTTTCCGGACGCTGCAGACAGACTGCCCGCGGCTGGTCCTGCCGCTGTTGAATGAAGTCTAC
>CADBTO010000125.1 GCA_902797565.1 uncultured Lachnospiraceae bacterium | reverse complement strand
GGAAAGAAGTACTGGCATTTCTGGAACGGGAGGGCCTTGCTCCGGTCCGGCTCAAATAACTGCCGCCGGCGAAACATATTTTCACGCATATCGAATGGCGGATGCAGGGGTATTTCGCGGAAGTGGGGCTTGTGGGAGAACAGGCAGGGCGCGAGGATTTTGTGCAGCGGGAGCAGATTGTGGCGGAGTATGCAATTCCGGCGGCATTTGGGAAGTATTTGCAATATCTGTGAGGAGTTCTTAATGATGATATTTCCGAAAGATTGGGACAAGCCGTCTCCGGGGAACAGGGAGTTGTGCGGGAAGTTCGGGTTTGGGGAGCATCGCTCAGAATATGTGGAACAGACGATGCCATACCGGCTGTTTCGCGGCGAGGGGGAGCATTTGCCGCTGGTGATCTATCTGCACGGTGCAGACGCGGTGGGCGATGATAATGTGCGGCCGCTTGCGATTCATGATATTGGCACGATGTTTGCGCGGGAAGCATTCCAGGCAGTGCATCCCTGCCATATTCTGGCACCCCAGTATGGTTATGGAAGCCACTGGTCGATGGATGGGGTGAAGGCGGCGGTGCAGGAACTTGTGGAGCAGATGGCGGAGGAACTGGACGCGGATCCGGAACGGATTTATATTTATGGATACAGTGCGGGCGGCGTCGGGACCCTGCGGCTGGCGAAAGAGCATCCGGATTTCTATGCTGCGGCGATCTCAATCTGCGGAGCAACCGGAAAGATCGGTATGAAGAATCTTTGCGAGATCCCGTTATGGATGGTGCATGCAGCGGATGATGAGATCGTGAAATGCAGTTATCAGGAACGGGGCGGGCGGATGTACCACTATGGCTCGCGGGATCTGTATGAAGCGCTGGAGGCAGAAGCACCGCTTCTGAAATATACGGAATACCCGAGGGGGTATATGCAGGAACATTATCAAATCAATGCGCATTGCAGCTGGGTCTGTGTGTCGGATGAGAAACATCCGGAGTTTGGAGAGTGGCTGTTTGCGCAGCGGATGGGGGAGCGGGAGGCTGTGTGATGGAATGGATGGGGCTTGAATGGGTCAAAGTGCCGGGAAACGGGAGCGTGCGGGAAGAAGTGCTGCAAATATACAACAGCCTGCATGAAAAACAGCTGAAGCATATCTACGAACCGGAGCCGGGGTTATTTATCTGTGAAAGCCGGAAGGTGGTCGGGCGTGCGCTGGATGCGGGCTATGAACCGGAATCGCTGCTTATAGAGGAAGGCAGGGAGTCGCTTCTGGAGGGGCTGCGCCTGCCGGAAGGCTGCGTGGTATATCAGGCGTCCGGAGATGTGATGCGGGAACTTGCAGGATACCGCCTGACCGGGGGGCTCCTTGCCGCTATGCGTCGGCGCAGGCTGCCGGAGCTGCCCATGGTTTGCAGGGGAGCGAGGCGGATCGCTGTACTGGATGATATCGAGAACCCGACAAACGTGGGGGCGATCTTCCGTTCAGCAGCCGCGATGGGGATGGATGCCGTGCTTTTGACCAAAGGGTGCAGTGATCCGTTGTATCGGCGCTGTGCGAGGGTGAGTATGGGAACCGTATTCCAGATTCCATGGACATATGCAGACATCCCGGACTTGCGCAGGATGCGGGAAACAGGTGTCCTGTTTGTGGCACTTGCGCTGGAAGACGGGGCGGATTCGATTGATGCAGCCAGGATTAAAGCAGCAGAGAAGGCGGCACTGGTGCTGGGGAATGAGGACTGCGGGATTTCGCAGGAGGTGCGCGGGATTTGCGATATGGCGGCAAAGATCCCGATGGCGTCCGGTGTGGATTCTTTGAATGTCGCGGCGGCGAGCGCAGTGGCTTTCTGGGAAACGGGGAAGGGGATGTCGGGTTAGGAAATGCGCCAGAAGGATTTTTTGAGGAGGAGAGGGAATGGAGCGGCAGCATTCTTATATTGCGATCGATCTCAAGTCGTTTTATGCATCCGTGGAATGCAGGGAACTGGGCGTGAATCCGCTGAAAACGAATCTGGTGGTGGCGGATGCTTCCAGGACGGAAAAGACGATCTGCCTGGCGGTTTCTCCCAGCCTCAAGAAATTTGGAATACCGGGGAGACCGAGGCTCTTTGAGGTGATTCAAAAAGTGCGCGAGGTCAATGCGCTGCGGAAGAAGCGTGCACCTGGTCAGGAGTTTACTGGAAAATCCTGCGATCTGGATGAACTTTCAGATCCTGCGATGGAACTGGATTACTTTACAATTCCCCCGCATATGGCGAAATATATGGAGTATAGTACGCGGATTTATGGGATCTATCTGCGTTATATTGCGCCGGAGGATATTTTTGCGTACAGCGTGGATGAGGTGTTTATTGATGCGTCGGCGTATCTT
>CADBTO010000124.1 GCA_902797565.1 uncultured Lachnospiraceae bacterium | reverse complement strand
TCGGATTTACCTTCGTTAGGGGTACAGCTGGTGATTGCGACCGTCTGTATATGATCCCCGCTGAACTCTATGTTGCTGCGGAGGGTTTTATATGCCTCTCGAGTTCTGAAAGCCATATCAACGGCTTTGATTTCTACTTCCTGCATTGTGCTCTCCTCACATTTATTCTTATCTAGGAATCCACAAAAGGTCTCAGCGTCTGGGCAATAGCCGGAACCGTTTGTTCAGTTTTCTCTTCCGGGCATTTCCATTGTTCTGGCTGATGGATTCATCCAGAGGGATCATAGCCAGACAGCTCATGGACAGGTACTTCTCGACATCCTCGCTGGTTTTTACGGTATCGTCCAGCAGATATCGGATCACCACAACGGCAGACACCAGAAGAGCCCCAACCAATGCTCCTTTCAAAGCATTCTTTGGGGTGTTCGGTGCGGATTTCTGGGTAGGCAGGTTGGCATCATCTACGACGTTGATAGCGTCCACAGCCATCACATTTTGAATATGACTCGAAGCATCGACCCGGACCTTTCTCGCAATTATCTGAGCCGTGCCAGGATCTTCGTCTGTCACAGTGATCTGGATAATCCGTGTGTCCTGCTGGGTCGACACTGTAACCTTGCTTTTCAATGTCTCATATTCATATGGAAGTTGCAAATCCCCGATCACCTTTTCCAGCACATACCGGCTGGTGATCATCTCAGCATAATCTTTAGTCAACTGAGATCCTGCCTGCAGGTCAGAATATGTTGGCGTTTCCCCATAGTTGTTGTTGGATCGATTTAATACATACACCTTAGTGGTAGACTGAAACTGTTCCGGCAACACGAATTTGCTGAAACAAAAGGAAACGATGCCAAATACTAGGGCGACCAGCAGGATCAGCCATGTCCAGTGGAGCAATACGCCTCCTATCTCCAGCAAATCGATTTCATTGTTTTGCTTGTTGCGGGAATTTGGGTTTTTCTTATCCATGTTCTTCTCTTTCCTTTTCTTTGGAGATTATCTCTCTGTGCGAAACGTCATTATAGGGCCTGTTTTCAGAAATCTTCGTCCCTGATCAGGTACAATGCGTTTTCAGCTAGAATCCTACTGACGTATCTTGCGTCATACTTTCTTTTCAAATATGACACCGCGCTTTGAATATCCGGCGATCTGCTACCCTCTGCACGGTGGGCATCTGTCGCGACAAATGAAATACATTTTTGATGTAGAAGCTTTTGCACAAATCTCGGCACCGGCTGAAAAAGCTTCGGTTCCACGCTGGCCGCGTTGACTTGAAGCAGGACCCTCTGCTCCAAAATCTCCTCAACAAGACTAAACTGTTTTAAAAGGCATGCGTACCGCTCACAGTGAGCCAGAATCGGCTGGAAGCCCTCATAAATCAAAGCACGAAGCCCATCATAGATATATCGGAAATCATCCATTGGATTGAATTCCACCAGACAAAACCGGCTGTCAGCCAGTGTCAGCACCTCTCCCTTGGACAGCTTTTCAGGCAGCGATCTGTCGTAAAACAACTCATTGCCAGGATAAAAGGAAATGCCCAGTCCCTCTTCGCTGCACTGTTTTTGCAGCAAATCTACACGTTTCCGGATTCCATCCGGCGAAACGCTTCTGTGGGCTGCGTTATAATGGGGTGTAACAATGATCGTTTTGATCCCGTTGGCAGATGCGATTCGAGCCATCTGCAGAGACATATCCATATTCTTCGATCCATCGTCCACAGCAGGAAGAATGTGGCAATGCATATCAACATAATTGTATTGGTCCTGTTCCTTCATTCTGAACCTTTCTCAATGCGGCATAACAGCTGTCATTTTTTTGAGATCAACTCATACTCTTTTTCTTCCACCTCTGCCTCTTGAACCGGTGCAGCAGGGTTTTGCTCGGAGACGCCCTCTGTGCTTTCTGCCATAAACAGGATTTTTACCGTGGCAAACATGATGCGTAGATCCTCCCAAATACTGGGGTGTGCAATGTACATCAGATCCATTTGGAGCTTATCATAGGGCGTAGTATTATACTTTCCGTAGACCTGAGCCAATCCGGTCAGTCCAGCCTTTGCCTGAAGCCGCAGGGAGAACTCTGGCATTTCCTTTTCGTATTCCGCCGCAATCTCCGGGCGCTCCGGCCTGGGGCCTACTACGGATAGTTCTCCCTTAAGAATATTGATTAGCTGCGGCAGCTCGTCGATTCTAAGCTTACGAATGGTACGTCCGGTCCTAGTGATGCGGTCATCCGCATCGCCGGTAGACAGTCTGGCTACCCCGTCCTTTTCCGCATCCATCCGCATACTGCGGAACTTGATGATCTTGAACATTTTCCCGTCTTTGGTCAT